>NZ_JABSUZ010000032.1:0-71201 GCF_013284345.1 Brevibacillus sp. MS2.2 | reverse complement strand
TCACTAGCACTAAAATCGCTAGATTCACAATATACCATGTACATTATTAAAAATCAACAGGTAATATTTGAAGTGTTTCATTTTGTTCCGCTCTTTTTGAAAGGCGGATTACTAATATAACATGCGTTGTTTACTTTATCAAATGAAATAACTGGAAATAGGGTTTGAGTGCGTGTAGAGGATACGGAAAAATAAATAATCACAACAGATATTCGCAACTATCCGTTGTGATTGTGTAACTTTCCTCAGCTTCGCTGGTACAACCCGTTTTCGTTAATAGACGCACTTGGACCCCGGTCCCCAATAGTCGTAATCATATTCGTTTGGGTGCTTGATCAGGTGCTTAGAACGTTCGAGCCAGTTTTTCAGTTGCTCTGATTTTGCAGTTTTGGCCAATGATTTACTAACGTGGATAGCCTGACTATGTCTTCCGTTTTTCCTGACCGGACGATATCCCCAGTAAAAACGTAGAGACTGCTAAGAAAAAAGGAATGTGCGTGCATTTTTCATCCTCCCTTGTTACATCAGGGGGCTGATTTCAATTTTAGCCTGATTTGTTCTTGATGCTCTCCCCGTTCGTCTGTCCATTTTATATTCATTTTCAAATCTGCGAAGTAGTATTCGAGCTGTTCTTTCGGCGTATCTTTTCCGGGAAAATCAGGTGAGAGGAGATTAGGGTACTCCTGAAAAAGCAGTAGCTGCTGCTTTTTGTTGATCTCTTCCAGATCAATTGGATTGAGGTTGCTAGCCCTACTCCCGTTGACTAAATCGGCTTCGGCATAAAGCTTCGTTACTTGATTCTCTACTTTCTTCGTCAAATAAAAGGGGTAGGCAACCTTTGTGTGTTCACTTTCAATCGGTCTAATCTCCATGACCACGATCCAATTGTCGCTCTCCCCCGTAAACGTATGCACCCAGTCGTCATTCGCAGAGCAACCGCCAAGAAGCAGAGATACCATCAGAAACAAGACAATGCGCCTCATCCCAATCCCCCTCAGATGATTCGGTCTTCAGACTTCTTCGATCCCTCATCACTCTTGCTCATCCGCCCACTCCAAAAATCCGGACAACAGACTCTCTTCTTCCGCTTCATTCCCGCGAAGCTTTGCTTCCAACCGATCTATCCGCTTGTGATATGCCTCAGCATCTGCCTTGGCCCTGTTTCGCAACAGACTCCCTCGCTTCTTCCACTGCTCATACGCTTGCTTCGTATAGTGCAAAGCCTTCCCCCAATCCTTCAACTGGTGCTCGTACAGCTTGGCAGCCTCAATATACACCTCTTCCGGGACATATCCGGTGGACTGGATGCACGACTCCCAAACGGTTAGGGCTTGGTGCCAATCTTTTTGCTTTTTATACAGATGACCGATGGCGAGCTTGGCCCGGTTACTCCACGCATGCTCACTGTCTGCGACGAGACGATAGCCTGCCATAGCGGCTTCCTGATCCCCAAGCGCGTCGTACCATCTGGCAATTTCGTAGCTTTCCTCGAGAGATACCGTTATACTTCCGTGCCCTACCAATAGCCGTGTTATGTGAATGTACATCGTGATCAGAGACAGGACGTCCGTCTCGTTATGCCGCAGCACGCCTTCGATGACATCAGGGTCTTGGTCATGCAAAAAGTCGAAATACCGCACCGGTGCCAAATAGCCGGGCAAATCATCCTCGCGAAAAACATCCAGCTTTTCCTGCTCGATGATACCCAATCGGCATGATTCCAGCTCCGCCTTCCACAGTCTCCTCGCCCCGTGCAAAAGGTCAAAATGACCAAAGGTAGGCAGAGCAGGCACTTGATCGCGCACCAGCGTATGCCTCGTCCGCACCTGCGGCCAGTCAAAGGACTTTCCATTAAAGGTCACCAGATGCGAGGACTTCTGTGCTTGCTCCAAAAACGATTGGTACAAGGTCACCTCTGCATGCGGGCCCGGGAGAAAATGCTGGCGCACCACGACATGCTCCCCCTCGAAACGACTGTACCCCAAAAGAAAAATCGCATTGCCTGCCCCGCCTGACAGCCCTGTCGTCTCCGTATCGAAAAACAGCAAGTCTTCTGGCTTCCTGCCCGCAGCGGACAGCGGATGCTCTCGACCAGCCGCTTCCCACATACGAATCGCCTCATACAACTCGGAAAAGGCGTAAGCGCCATGCTGCTGATCGATCGGATAGCGAACCTCGCGAATCATGACGTACTCGTCATCCCAGATGTAGGGCGATGCCTGCATTTGCTTCCACTTGTCGGCAAAAGGTATCTGTAGCTCGGCGCTACTATCCGCTGGTAAATCCGCCCTTGACTCTTCCTCCGGCTCTTTCTGGTGAATGGGCGTTTCCGGTTTGACTGCTGGCGCTACCGCTTTGTCCGTTTCCAGCGAGAGATGTCCCTTCATCCGTTGCAGCTTGGATTTAAGAGACATAAGTACTTCCCCCTTGAGCGATTCGCAGCAAGGTCATGGCAAGCCCTTTGCTGCCGTCATCTGTCGCTCCCACACAAGACGGACAGCCTGACTCACATGGGCAAGAGACAATCATCCGCTCTGCCTGCGTCAAAATCGTCTCCATTTCCTTATACACCTGCTCGCTCAAGCCGATGCCTCCCGGATAACGGTCGTACAGAAAAATCGTCGGCTCTTGCGAATGAACGGCCTTTCGTTGCGGTATCACGTGCAGGTCCATCGGGTCGCACATGACAAACAGCGGAGCTACGTGCTGCAACACATGCGCCAAACCAACCAAGCCACGTTCCACATCCTCTGTCCCAATTTCGCCGAGCAGTGCTTCAGAAAAACCAATCCACGCCGCATTTGTATGCAGCTCTTCTTCTGGCAAATGAATCGGTCCCGAGCCGATGTTTTCATGCGTTTCGAACTTGATTTTCTTAAAGATCGTCGCCATCGCATTCACAGCCACTTCACCATAAGCCAACGTGCTCTGTGCATGACGACGGGACTGATCCTGCTCCAATACTTTGAGCGAGACGGCCAAGTTGGCGTCCGTGTAATAATCGACCTGCACTTCCCGGACATACGCCTTCTTTTCCTCGTAGTCCAGCTTTTCCACCTGGAATTGCGTCCCTTGATGCAGGTAGATCGCCTCGTCATGCAAGAGCGTCATGGAGCTGAAACGGTCCATTTCCCCGATGACACGCTCATTTCCCCGCTCACTAATGTCGATGATCACGACATTTTCCTGCGAAGCTGACCGCAGACTGATGTTGTGGGCCGGGAATGAATCGTTCATCCAGAACCACTTGCCCCGCGAGTAATGAAGCACCTGCTCCTCGGTCAAGAACTCCAGAATTTCCACGATTTCCGCACGTCCGAAGGTATCTCCCTCACGAAACGGCAGCTCGTATGCCGCACATTTGAGATGATCCACCAAAATGATCAGGTTATCGGGATTGATCCGCGCTGTCTCAGGACTGCGGTCGAAAAAGTACTCCGGATTGGCGATCACATACTGATCCAACGGCGTGGAGCTGCCGACCATGACGACGACGGATTCCCCCTGCCGCCTTCCCGCCCGACCTGCCTGCTGCCATGTGCTTGCGACCGAGCCCGGATAGCCAGTAATGACACACGCCTGAAGCTGCCCGATATCTACTCCGAGCTCCAGCGCATTGGTGCTGACCACCCCCATAATGTCGCCATTACGCAAGCCGCGTTCGATCTCTCTGCGCTGGCTCGGCAAATAGCCTCCGCGATACCCTTGGATCGTTTTCGGTCCAAGCTTGCGGCGAATCAGCTCCTGTAAGTAGGTCAGCAAAATCTCTACACGTACACGACTTCTCGCAAACAGAATTGTCTGTATGCCATTGATCAAAAACTGCTCAGTAATGTCCCGCGCCTCCAATGTGGCACTGCGTCTAATATTGAGCTGCTTGTTGACCACAGGCGGATTGTAGAAAAGGAAATGCTTGATGCCAGACGGAGCACCATTGTTGTTGACCAGCTCTACCTCTTCTTCTGTCAGGGCTTCCGCCAATTGCTTTGGATTGGCGATGGTAGCCGATGTGCAAATAAATTGCGGGTGGCTCCCATAAAAGGCGCAAATGCGCTTCAACCGCCGAATGACATTGGCGACATGACTGCCAAAAACGCCACGATATGTATGTAGCTCGTCAATCACGATGTATTTGAGATGCTCGAAAAAGGACACCCACTTAGTGTGATGGGGCAAAATGGCGGAGTGCAGCATGTCTGGGTTGGTGATGACGATATTTCCTGCTTTGCGTACCATCTGCCGGATATTTGCAGGCGTATCACCATCGTATGTTTCGGATTTGATCGAAAGGCCCATTTCCGTAATCAGCTCGTGCAGCTCCGCCTTTTGATCCTGCGCCAAGGCCTTGGTTGGAAACAAGTAAAGAGCCCGAGCCTGCGTGTCTTCCGATAACGTCTGGAGGATCGGCAAATGATAGCACATGCTTTTGCCTGAAGCCGTTGGCGTAACCGCGACGATGTGTTTGCCTTCGCGCACATGGCGAAAAGACGTTTCTTGATGCGTGTATAAGGAAGGAATGCCTCTATTCGTCAGGGCATCTCGAATTCGTCCGTCCAGTTCATCTGGGAATGGAACGGACTTTGCTTCACGAGCAGGAATGACCTTCCAATGCGCAATGTTATCGCGAAATCGTTCCTCTGTTTTTATGTGATCCAATATGGCTGCGATATTTTTTTTCACATTCATCTTCGTCACCTTCTTGCTACCATTTTACGAATGGACGTTCGGTATGTAAACATGAATAATGATCCATACTTTGAACTCAAGTTGTGGACGAGCTAAAGCGGATAGCTTTTTCAACATCTATAATATTAATTGGAGGTGATTACCCATCGCATTCAGCGTAAAGCGAATTACAGTGCAAAATTCCAAGATTCGGGAGCATGAAAACGAACCGGGACCAGTCTCTGATGGCTGACTGATCCCGGCTTTTTGTTTAGGAAAGCTGATTTAAATGACTATGCGGCGTTTGATTTCGTTGGATTCGCTGTATGTTTTCCACAAAAAATTGGTATCTTTTCTCGTGGAATTTGGTTCCGTCAGGCATGCCTGCTGTATGCGGCGTCAGCACGACATTTTTCAAAGCACGCAGTTCACTGTCCACGCTGAGAGGCTCCACTGTGAACACATCAAGGCACGCTCCGCCAATCACATTGTTTTTCAGTGCTTCGATCAAGTCCTCTTCACAAATGATCGGCCCTCTCGCTGTATTGACAAGAAGTGCATCGTTTTTCATTTTAGCTAAAAACTGCTTGTCCACTAAATGTCTTGTGGATTCGTTCAGAAAAATGTTCAGGGTGATCACGTCAGACTTGGCAATTAGCGTGTCCAGATCAACCATTGCGGCATCATCGCTCTGTCTGTTTGGGTTAGTGTCGTACGCCAGTACCTTCATCCGGAAGGCTTTTGCCAGCTCCGCTACGCGAGAGCCAATGGCGCCAAAGCCGATGGTACCGATGGTTTTTCCTGCGAGCTCGCCACCGACGTAGATGAGCTTGGTCTCATCCTCCCGATTTTTCATCGATTGATCGAGAAAGGAGATGTTTTTGTAATACCCCAGAATCAGCGCCATAATATGCTCGGCTACTGCGTTTGCATTCACGCCAGCCGCGTTGCTCACCCAAATGTTTTTCCTCGTGCATGCCTCAATATCCACGTTGTCAAAGCCCGCACCCGTCTGGACAAACTTCAAGTTGTGCGCTTTGTTCAGCAAATCTTCGTTTACTTGGATATGCTCGGGAATCAATACATTTGCTTCACTGATAAATAACTCGATCTGCTCGGGCTCCACGATCTGTATGCGCCAATCCTGCGGAAACGCTTGTGTCACGCGTTGCTTGGAGTAATCGGTAAAATATCCTGTAATCAATACATTCACTTCTGCCACAGCCCCAGTCTTTTCGTTTATGCATTGGCCCATGCTTCGTAAAAAGCGCGTTTTACATTGGCGATTACCAGCATTGGCGATTCATTTTCAAAGCGCCCCACCTCAAAGGTCATGACTGGCTTTCTGGTCGGTTTTGGGCTCTTGAAAAAATGAATGTCATTGAGCGTCGTGATGAACGTCGTCAGTTCGTTCATGCCAACCTCCGAATCCTTGACGTGAAACGGAAGGTGCTTATCCCCGAAATAGCTGGCTTGTCTGTCTTTCAAGTAACAGTTTCCGAGATGAATGTGTGTCAAATAATCTTTGGCCAGCCACAAGGATTTGTGCGGGTCTTCACCCATAATCGGCAGATGGCTTTGATCCAGCAAGAGGCCAAAATTGTCGTACTCGCTGCGGATCACGTTTGCTACATGCACCGCCTCATGAGTAGGTCCGAGCAAATAGTTGCGGTCGACATGCCGATCCCCGATCTCCAAGGAAATGCACAGCTCGTACGTATCGGCTTTTTCTTTTGCGTACTTGCACAGCTCCATGCCCGAAGCAATAAACGCCTGGATGTTTTTCGGCTTGTTTTCCTCGCCTTCGAATTTGCCCGTCACGATATGCATGATTTTCGCGTTCATTTCATAGCAGTGGTCGATCAGCATTTTGCCTGATTGGATAGACTTGTTGCGAACGGCCGGGTCCAAGGAGCTGAGATCAATCTGCAATTCTCTGGCTGCATCCCCGCCGTTGAAAATAACCTCGACTCCGCTGTACGCCATATACTTTGCCGCTTGTTCCCTTGTCTCTTTGTCCGCGATATAGGAGACTTCTACCGCTGTAAAGAATGGGTCTTCCAGGATCGCAAGGAGACTCGGAAGCATTTGTTCTGGTCTGCTTTGTGAAAAAGGAAACAGCTTAGGCAAGACTATACCGATACTCGCCATCTTCTCCACTGGGTAGATCATACGATTTTCCCGGACAGAATCAGCTCTGGCAACTCTTTTACGGTGTCGAGCACATGCGTATGATAGTACTTGCCCCATACCTCGATTGGCGTCGAGCCTTGCATCACGCCAATGACCGCTTTGCAGCCTGCGTTGTAGCCTTCCAGCATATCTGCTGGTGTATCGCCGAGCTTGATGACTTGTCTGACGTTTTGGACGTTCAAATATTCCATCGCCTTGAAAATCATGAACGGTGCCGGGCGTCCTTTGCCTTCTGGTACCATATCCAGGTCTACTGCGTAATCGATCAAGCCATCCTTCACCCAACCGAGCGACTCCATGATGACGCTGTTGATCTCTTTGTGGAACCCTGTCCCAGTCGCTACCTTGATGCCATTCTCTTGGCACCATTTCAGCGTTTCGGTTGCGCCTTCGATTTCTCGGCAATTTTCCTGATAGAACGCAATCATGTATTCGGTGTATCGCTCATACAGCTTAACCGCTTCCTCATGCGTCGAGCTGTCGATATCGATTTCAAAGTTTTTGAAGTCGATGATGTTTCCTTTTGTTCTCGCAATCAAATATTGATAGAGATGAATCTTGTTCGTTCCCATGTGCGTGCTGATTTCATCTGGTGTCACGTTTAATCCGTATTCCACAGCCGCTTTATGCAGACAATCTCTCACTGCGTTATCGTCCTCTACCAACGTTCCTGCCAGATCAAATACAGCCAATGCGATACCGTTTTTCATTTTTCCATCTCTCCTGTTCGCTATGTTTTATTGATTCAGTGCTTTGTCGAGTTCTTTTTGTGCCTTTTCCTTCGCCACTTTGAGCGCTTCTGCGGCAGGAATGTTTTCGATCAGCACCTTGTCTTTCGCCAACTCAATTTCTGCATAAATTTTGCCGCCTGTCGGGTCTACAAAAGGAGCAATTCCATTCGTTTTCGCCTGTTCCAAAGGTACCGAGAAGTACGGATTTTCTTTCAATTTGTTCTGGTATATTTCTGTGTTCACGGCGCTGTCCCGAATGGGAATGTAGCCTGTTTGTACGGCCCAGTACGCTGTTTTTTCTGCTTCCGAGAAGTACTTCACGAATTCCCACGCGCCCTCTTGCTGTTCTTTGGAGGATGCTTTGAACAGGTTGAACATGACCGAAATGGCTACAGGTCTAGGTGGTTGTCCATTGAAGCCTTTTTGCATACCGGTTGCTACCTTGGTGAAATCCAGATCGCCCCCGTCACCGGAAGAGCCTGTGTAACCTGCGGATTTTCCGTTCATCACGTTGTCGATGGTTTTGTACCACCATTCCCAGCCATTGCCGCCATAGACGGTATCCATGATTTTGTCCTCATGAATGTACTTGCGAATGCTGTCCCACGCATACACCCATTCCTTCGAGTCGATCGTGACAGTCTTGCCGTCTTCGCTCACGATATCGCCGCCAGCAGAACGGGCGTAGTCGATCATATGCTCCGTGTACCACATGATGGACCAGCCGTTGATTCCTTCTTTTTCTTTGATGAGCTTGGCTGCATCCGCCAATTGCTCGAAGCTCGTGAGTGCATTGTAGTCAATCTTGTATTTGTCAAAAATATCTTTGCGGTAGTACATCATTTGTGTGCTGACATAGGCAGGAACACCCAGTATTGCATCGTTGTACTTTCCTTGCTCTAGCAGCAGAACATCGTCCTTTTTATACTCCGGCTGATTAATCTGCTCATCCAACGGCAGCAATGCCTCGCTTTTCGCCAGCTTCATAAATTCCGGATACGCATTGATCGCCAGGGCCGGGGGCTTGCCTGCTGCCAGCGATGCCTGGAGTGCCTGCAACGTCTCGCTGTAGTCACCTTGGACAATCGGAACGACCTCGTATTTTTCGTTGCTGCTGTTAAAGTCCTGCACGATTTTTTGCATCGTCTCCCCGAGCTTGCCGCCGAGACCGTAGTAGAACTCCAGCTTGATTTTCTCGTTCGGGCTGGATGCTGCATTTGTGTTGCTGTCAGATGCGGCGTTGTTCGAACAACCAACGGCTCCGGTAAAAATAAGCGCAGAACTCAGGATGGAAAGAATGACGCCCTTGGTGTTTCGCTTCCGATTTTTCACAATGACTCCTCCCAGTACATAGCGGTCTTGGTCTATTTGTTGACATACAGATTAGCCATGGAATGAATAATTCTTTTGCTGGCAATTGCGAGCAGGATCAGCATAGGCGCCAGTGAAATCGCACACGCTGCCATCGCCAGTGGGAAGTCCATCCCGTAGCCCGCCTGACTCATAAACAACCGCCGCAAACCAATCGTGACGAACATGTTTTCCTCCGACTTGATCAAGAGCGAGGGCCACATATAGTTGTTGTAGCTGTAAATAAACGTGATCAACACCAGCGAAGCAATCGCGTTTTTGCAATACGGGATATACACGGTGAAAATGAGTCGTAGATGCCCCGCCCCATCCAGCTTGGCAGCATGCACCACATCCTTTGGCACCTGCGCAAACGATTGCCGCAGGAAAAAGATCGCAAAGATGCTGATGAGCTCGCTGAGAATATAACCGAAGTGCGTATCCAGCAAATTCGCTTTGGACAGCAAAATAAAGGATGGAATATACGTTACTGCTGATGGAAGCATGTACGTCGCCAAAATAAGCACGAAACAGTACCGAACCCATCTTTTCTGCGCCGTCGCGAAGACATACGCCGCAAAAATCGCGGTGAAAATTTGAAAAACAATGATGATCAGGCTGACAGAAATGCTGTTCCACAAATAAAGCAGCATCTTCGTTTCCGTGAATACGCGGATGTAATTCTCAAAATGAAAGGTAGAAGGCAGCAGGCTCCCGCTGTACACCTCGCTTTTGGACTTGATCGAAATCAAGAACATCCAGAGAAACGGAAACACCATCAGTACGCTTAACAAAATGAACATTGCATAATTTATGCCTGTTTTTAATTTTGCCAAGGACACAGCTCCCACCTCATTTGGTAAACAGTAGTTTGGACAAGAAGAAATTCAATGCGCTGATCAAGAGACACATACCTAAGAAAATCATCGCCAACGCTGAAGCTGGTCCCGTCTCAAAATATTCAAAAGCGAGCACGTAGAAGTAGTACAAGATGGTCGAAGTCGCACCTGAAGGCCCGCCTTGCGTCAAAATGTAAATCTGATCATAGGCTTTGAGAGAATTCAGCGTAAAAAAGACGAACAGAAAAACAAGAATCGGTGAGATCGCAGGCAAGGTGATTCTGAATAATTTTCGTAATCCTCTCCCTCCATCCAAAACATTCGCTTTCTCTACTTCCGGGTCCAATTTCGCGAGAGCAGAGGAAAGCAGCAAGATTCCCAGCCCCATGTACTGCCAGATGGTGACGATCATGACGACAATCATCGCTGTCGTTTGTCCACCCAGCCACTTCACTGGCTCCATACCGAAACCTTTCAGGACATAATTGACAATCCCCGAATCGGCATCGAATATGCTGACCCATACCATGGACACGACCACAGTTGGCGTGATCCACGATGAAAAGGCACTCGCCACAAAGAAATGGCGAAACTTCTGTATTTTGTTTAACCGGATCGCCACGAACAGCCCGAACAGGATCGGCGGAACGACTGTAAAAAAGGTAAACACCAAGGTGTTCAGCAGCACCTTCCCGAAGAAAGCATCGCTCATCAAGTTTTGGTAGTTTTCCAGCCCAACGTAGTCATAATCAGGTGAAATATAGTTCCAGTCGGTAAAACTGATCTGGAACGTTTTGATCATGGGGTAGATCCAAAAAATAACTAACGGAATCAGTGTCGGCAAAAGTAACCCAAGCGACCACGCGTTATCCTTGATCGTTTTGCTGATTGGTCTGCCCATTTACTCGTACTCCTTGAAGATGTCTTTGATCGGTTGCCCATCACATGGATGAGCAATTTGGAACAACTGCGCCAGTGTGGGGGCAATGTTTTCGATGTTTGTTTCTTCAATCACTTTGCTTTTCGTAAAGGCATCCCCAAAGCACAAGAGAAATCCATTCATCTCATCGACATTGGCGGGATGATACCCGTGCAGGCTTTTCATCTCCTTGTATTTCGGTTGTTCGGGAAACGCAATATCTTCACCGCATACCGTATGCTTCAAATCGAGGATGCCGAAGGGCCTGCACGTTGAAGGAGTGTCCTCTGCCACCTCATAAAATTGGTTCACTTCTGGCATCTGTTCAAAAAACGCCATGATTTCTTTGTTTTGCTGATGGTCTAACGAGCTATAAAACAACAACGCCCCGCTGCCGTCCCCGACGAATTTAATTTGTTTGTTTCGAAAATGCTGCTTCCACTGGCTTTTGGCCAAAATCTCATTCGGGTAAAAAAACGAGTGAATATCGCTTTGCCCATGATCTGAGAAAATGATCAGGTTGAATGGTTTTTGTGTCTTTTTCAACGTTTGCTCAATTTGATCGAGATACGTAAGCAGTTCCTTTAGGCACCGCATTGCCTCCGTCGAGTCTTTCCCATATTGGTGAGACAGCGCATCATAACCGACGAACCTTGCCGCGATAAAATCATAGGTTTCCGTTTTGATCGCCCGCATCGTTTCACGCCGTGCGACATCGTCGATTTCCTCAACTGAAACCTTTGACTTTAGCTTTTTTTTGCTGCCCGATTCCGTAATCAAATGGTGTATATACGGATTTCCGGACGTCATGGGCCAATGAATGCAGCAGCTCGTTCCTGCCTGTCTCGCCAACGAATGAAAAATCGTCTGCTTATGAAGTGCTTCGTTGCAAAGAATCTCGTGGTCGCCATACAACGCCACTCTTTCCAGCATTTCCGGACGAGCTACGATATTATCAAAGACACCATGCTTACCCGGCTGGCTCCCGGTCATCGCTGCCGCATGTGCGGTAAATGTAACCGAGGGAAACGTCGTGATCAGTTTTTTACAAAAGGAGTAATCATTTTCTATCCAGTGCCGCGCGTAAGGTTCAAAGCTTTGATAACTGATGCCGTCTAACGAGATGAGTACATTCATGGGCGGCACCTCAGGTTCTTTTGCGTGTGCTTGTCAAATACATGGACATGAGCGGAATTAATCCCTACGTTCACCTTTTGACCCTTTGCATACGTCTGGGTAAAGCTTTTTTTCACGATGAAATTGCTCCCGTTATACTTCAAATGGATCAGCACATCCGTTCCGATAATTTCCGTGAACAGTACCTCCATGGCGAGTGCCTCGTCGCTGTTTTCGGTGAGAAAGCAATGCTCTGGTCTGACTCCCGCGACAATCTCAGGAGCTTGTTCCATCACGTCGAGCGGGAGATTGGTTTCCAGCAGCACCCCGTCTACCTCCACATAGACCCCGCTATCTCGCTGAATCAGACTCGCTTCCATATAATTAATGGGCGGTGAGCTGATGAAATTGGCAACGAACATATCCACTGGGCAATCGATGATTTCCATCGGCGTTCCGATTTGTCGGAACTTCCCTTCTGCCATAATCGCGATTCGATCCCCTAAGGTAACCGCCTCCACCTGATCATGCGTCACGTAAATGAACGTCGAATCCAGGCGCTCATGCAGCTTTTTGATCTCCATTCTCATTTCATTTCGCAGCTTGGCATCCAGATTGGACAAAGGCTCGTCCATCAAAAAGACCTTTGGCTCCTTTACGATCGCTCGCCCGATGGCTACCCTCTGTTTTTGCCCACCAGACAATTGACTGGGGAACCGTTTCAACAAATGATCAATTTGCAAAATATCCGCTGCTGCCTTGATGCGCTTTTCTCGCTCTGCTTTTTTGATCTTTTTTATTTTCAGGCCGTATGCCATGTTTTCGTATACGGTCATATGTGGATAAAGGGCATAGTTTTGAAAAACCATCGCAACTCCTCGATCCTTTGGCTCCACTTCATTGACGCAAACATCACCAATGTACACATCGCCTTGGGTGATCTCTTCAATCCCGGCAATCATTCTGAGCAGTGTAGATTTTCCACATCCGGACGGTCCCAATAACACCAGGAACTCTTTGTCTTTGATTTCCAGACTGATATCGTCCAGGGTGTATTTATCGTTGGTATATTGCTTGGACAATGACTTCAGCATAATACTCGACATGTTGAAAACCCCTTCATCATTCAATCTTTATTGGACAATTGTTATTTTTTCTTATACACACCAACAAACTCATTTTTGTTCAAAAATGTTTGTACACTCATCGTAATCCAGCATTGTTAACTGCGTATCAAAGCGCATTGTGGTCTTTGTAAACCAGCGCACACGACGAAAAAAAGCAATCAGATCAACCTTTCCTTGATCCGATTGCTTTTCTTTATGAGAGTATTTGTATGTGTTTCTTATCTTGTATAAAGAATGGACCCTCTTTTTCGTAAAAGAAGTGTAAATGTCCGTTAATGAAACAAGGATGCAAGATGATGCTCCAACACTTTCGTAATCCGTTCCCCATCGACACGCTGCGGTTCGAGATAGGCATGCAGCGCCAGTCCATCGATGACGGCATAGAGCTTCTCTGCTTCCATCTCATTGTCGATCTCTTTGCGTAATAGATTCAGTTGATCAGCAGAGTCCAACAGCTTGCGGACACCGGCATAGATCCCGTCGTGCTGTGCATCAAAGCCTTCTTTCTTGTGCCGGAAGTACACCGTAAAAGCAAACCACACTTCCATTTCGACCATCTTTTCTTGATTCGTAGGAAGAAGCTCCAGAAAGATTTTGGTGATTTTCTCTTTTGGCGCCCATTCTTCATTCGCGTGGATTTCAGCAATTCGAGCGATCGCCCTCTCTTTTACGAGCTGCATGGCATACATCAGCAGTTCATCCTGTGTTGCGAAGTAATGTCGCAAAGCACCTAATGAAAGTCCTGCTTCTTTTGCTATGCCCCTTACCGTTGCTCCCTCCATTCCTTGCTCGACAATGACACGCCACGTTGCTTCTGCTATTTGTTCTCTTCTTTTCTCATGATCGATTATTTTTGGCATAGTTGTATTTTAACAAGATTTTCAAGGGACAAGCAACTTTAACAATACAGTTGTATTACTTTAAGTTTGATGATAAGATTCCTTTTGTTAGTACGGTTGTATTACAAAAACTTCTCATACAGGAGAAGAAACTTCCGAAAAGGGGACCTATACTAGTGAATTTTGTTGCATGGATGATTGTCGCATGCGAAATCGCATTTTGGGTGGTCATTGTACTTGGCCTTTTCACAAGGTATGTGCTCAAACAAAAAAAGGCCGGGCTTTTTCTTCTCGCCCTGACGCCTGTTGTTGATGTAGTTTTGCTCGTCGTTACGAGCGTGGACTTGTATCGTGGAGCTACCGCTACGATTCCTCATGCGCTGGCTGCCGTTTATATCGGGGTATCGCTTGCGTTTGGGAAAAGCATGATTCAATGGGCGGATGAAAAATTTCAGCAATACGTCACCAAGCAAGGTACGCCTAAGCCCAAGTTATATGGCATGGAGTATGCCAAGCATTACGCCAAAAGCTGGTTTAGACATCTCTACTCCTATGTAATCGGGGCGGCTCTCTTAGCGGGGACCATCTACTTTATCGATGATGCGGAGCGAACTGCTTCATTATGGCATATTCTCCGGCTATGGACCGTTGTTCTGGGGATTGATCTGTTGTTTACAGCCAGCTATTTTCTCTTTCCAAAGAAAGATAAGCGAGGCACCTCTTCCAAAAATAATTGGTGATAGGCTTTCCTACCAGCTTTCGTCTTCGCCGTCATCCTCACCAAAAGCAAGTTCAATGTGAATAAACTGAATGACCAACTGGCATATTTGGTCGTTTTCATCCAACCCAAAATAGACAGGATAGGCTCCGTCTCCAAATCCCGTCTGAATCATCGGAATCGATAAATCGGTGCCTGGTATCGTCCAGTTTATATAGTCTCCAGCGCTTCTTTGGTATTGGGGATGGTCTTTGTAGCTTTGTGCAAAAACACCAGCAAAATAATCATCATAAATATTGCCCTCTGGATTGTCTTTTTTCCAGCTATCATAAAAATCCAGATAAGCATCCCTCGTTTTGACATCTACCACAGTAGCAAGGCCCGCATCCACATTAAAGCCAAAATATTCACCTTCCCCAAGATTTTCGAGATCCTCGTTTCCAATGAGGGCTTCCGTAAATTTTTGGGGAGTTTTATCTGTAAACTCTACCTTAGCAGCTGCATACCGGTAATGGTCTTCTTCAACGGTTACCACACAAACGGTTAATGGGAAGGTTCCTGTAGGGACTTTTCGAAAATACGGGGCACTACTTCTCTCCAGATACACAAGCGGATCACGAACGATGATATCTCCAGTGGGAATCGTGATTTCTCCCAAAGAAAGTAAGTTGATTGGTTTCCCACTGATCTCCGTTGATGTGAAATAGGTGTGTAAATCAACAAGGGGCTCTAACATCGGTTTTTTTTGTTCATAGCGTGCTAGCCATTGCTCGTTTGGAATCTTCGTCATCTTTATACCCATCCTACTATTGTTAATTTGTCAATCACTCCTGAAATTATACAAAATCACCCATAAAAACGATAGTACGGCTTGAATGTTTGCATAACGGGCAAGCCGATGCATAGGCATGATTAGTGGATGAAGTACGACAATACCTATGCCTGTCCAAGGATAAAGGAGGTTGCCCAAATGAATCCGCCAGACAAGGGGAATCAAATTCCCCAGCCGATGAGGAGAGACGGGACCGGATGGGTCGATCTCGGCCCACGGAACGTCATGCGTGATCGGCAAAATCCGAATATGCTAGCTCCTCCCGTCACAGATGCGGGCTTGCTGCCCAATCTGAAGTTTTCCTTTTCAGATGCCTTCATGACGTTAAATCATGGCGGTTGGTCCCGGGAAGTCACCATTCGCGAGCTGCCAATCGCCACTACACTTGCGGGTGTAAACATGAGCCTGACGCCAGGCGGGGTTCGCGAGCTACACTGGCATCAGCAGGCGGAATGGGCTTACATGCTGCTCGGACGTGCACGAATTACGTCCGTTGACCAACGCGGACGCAATTTTATCGCGGATATCGGAAAAGGCGATCTGTGGTATTTCCCTCCCGGCATCCCCCACTCGATTCAGGGACTTGAGGATGGCTGTGAGTTTTTACTCGTTTTCGACGATGGGCATTTTTCTGATCTGAATACGCTATCGATCTCCGATTGGTTTGCTCATACGCCAACAGATGTGCTTTCCGCAAATTTTGGTGTGCCTGAACCAGCCTTTGCCGACATTCCTGGCAAGCAGGTGTACATTTATCAGGACGAGGTTCCGGGTTCTATCGAAGCAGATGAAGTGGAATCTCCGTACGGAACCGTCCCCCTCCCTTTTTCCCATCGTTTACTCGCCCAACGTCCCCTCATTACACCTGGAGGAAGTGTGCGCATCGTCGATTCCCGCAACTTTCCGATCTCCAAAACAATAGCGGCAGCACTCGTAGAGCTACATCCCGGTGCCATGAGAGAGCTGCATTGGCATCCCAATAACGATGAGTGGCAATATTACATTTCAGGCCAAGCGCGGATGACCGTTTTTACCGGAAACGGAAACGCCCGAACCTTTGACTACCAGGCAGGTGATGTCGGTTACGTTCCTTTTGCAACAGGGCATTATATCCAGAATACCGGGACGGAAACGGTGTGGTTTTTTGAGATGTTCAAGAGCGACCGCTTTGTCGATGTTTCGCTGAATCAATGGATGGCCCTCACCCCGCATGAACTCGTCGCTTCCAACTTGTGTGTAGGTCCTGAATTACTAGATGCCTTGCGCAAGGATAAATGGCCTGTTGTCAAATATCCTGGAAATGGCTATGTCCCCTGAATGCCAGAAAAGACCAGCCCTCATGGACTGGTCTTCTTATTACTTCTCTTTTTTGGGAGTCTTGTAGCTCTTCGGTTGGTTCAACCCACGCTGCTCCATGACCTCACGCAGACGGTCCGGGTAATCCGTAATGATCCCGTCTACGCCATCGTCGATCAGCTTGTTCATCGTAGGTGCGTCATTGATCGTCCACGGAATCACCTTCATCCCGACCTTGTGTGCGTCCTCTACCATTTTCTTCGTGACATAGGGCACGTAATTCTCGTCGGTGACTTTGCCGTTTTGTGGAGAGCCATGCACAGGGGAAATGGCGTCTGCACCGAACGAGTGGGCGGCCGCCACGAGGTCTCCTCCAAAGTCGTCAATGTCGATTCCACCCAACCACGGTGAAGCTCCCGGTTGACCTGGCTGCAAGAATTGCGCACCGTTCGTCAGTGCCACAATCGGCAAGCGCGGTTCAACCTCTTTCATGCGCATAAGCGCCCCCCAGTCAAAGCTTTGGATCGATACCCGATCAAGCATACCGGCATCGCGGACTTCGCGAGCGACAATCTGTACGAAATCTTCGCGTGGAGCAGTTTGCTCCGGTGCTCCCGCCTCTACCTTCGTCTCGATATTCATCCATACATGATTGGCCTTGTAGTCCTTGACGAGGTCAAATACATCGCTTAACAGCGGCATCCTGGCGCCTGGGCTTGGACGCTGCCCGGGGTATTGCGGCAATGTCTGTGTGCCACAGTCCAGCGTGCGAACTTGGTCGAGAGTCAGGTCCTTTATATACTTGCCAACGTACGGATACTCAGGATCGCCAGCGAAAAGTGGGCTTGTATCTCGGCACTTGGCACCCGAAATTTTGCGGTCATGCGTAATAACTGCCTGCTTGTCCTCCGTGATTTGCACGTCGAGCTCAAGCGTGCTCACACCTAATTCAAGGGCGTGGGAGAACGACGCCAATGTGGATTCTACTGTGAGTCCAAGTCCGCCGCGATGAGCTTGCAGATCAAACTCTTTTGGAGAGGTTTTTGACCAGTGCGGATTCCCGGCGGCAGAGGCGACTGATGCTACACACATCATAAGGGCGGCAGTTGCTACCATCACTTTTTTCTTCATCATTTGCTTCACTCCTTACAGTATGTATTACCGTTCCCACTATAAATGAATGATGTAAATTTCCCTTTCGATCTCCATTAAGGAATCATGAAAGATTTATTTACCCGAAAAATGGAACAGCGGCGAACTAAGACCTGAACACAGAATCTTAGACTCGCCGCTGCTTTATTTAGCTATCGTATCATCCCTGAATGGACGCTTGACTGGAAGCCGCATTGGCATCCTTCAGGTTGCGGTTTTTCACTCCTAATGATAAGACGAAACAGATAAGCAAAATCAGACACGCTAGCGCATACGGATAGTTGATATCGATATCGAATAAAAATCCAGCTACGATAGGACCTGCAATATTGCCAAGGCTGGTAAAGGCGGAGTTGAGACCAGCAACATAACCCTGTTGATCCTTCGCAAGCATCGACATTTGGGTACTGATGGCCGGACGCAAAATATCGATCGCCAGAAATACGATAAAGGTAACAGCAAAAATCATCCAAAATCCGTGAACAAAAAGCGTCAGGACAATAAACAAACCAGCAAAGAGCAGACAGACAGAAATGACCCTTTTCTCGCCAAAGCGATTCATGATCCAGCTAAAAGCAGTAAGCTGAACCACTGCGCCTGCTATTGACCCGAATGTAATGATAAACGCGATATCTTTCGGCTCAAATCCAAACTTATGGTCAACAAACAATGAAAAGACCGTTTCAAAATTAGCCAGTCCGAAAGACATGACGAACACAATGATCAAACTGAAAAAATAAGGCTCTCGATAGGAGTACAGTAACTGGGAAAGAAGACTACTTCGTTGTTTTTCACTAGAATGAGAGTCCGATAATGCTTCTTCCGTAGGTTTCGATTCCTTGAGGATGAACAACGTGATGCATGCAGCAATCAGTCCCGCAATTCCTGCGGTATAAAAAGGTGCGCGAATACCAAATTCAGCAATGTATCCTCCAATGCCTGGACCGATAATAAAACCAGTCGTAATGGCTGCCGTAATATACCCCATCCCGGCCGCTCGTTCTTCATTCGTTGTAATATCTGCTGAGTAAGCCATTACCGCCGGCATAATCAGTGCGGCGCTGATGCCGCCTAGCAACCTAGAAACAAACAGCAGGACGGGAGAATTCGCTATACCGAACAGCCCTTCTGAGATAGCAAATACGACCAAGCCGATCACAATGATCTTTTTTCTTCCGAACGAATCAGCCCATCGCCCAGCAATGGGGGAAAAAAGAAGCTGTGTCAGCGAAAAGGCCGCCACTAGCAAGCCGATAGTCCCCCCGGTAATTCCCAAACTCTCCATGTACTTTGGCATAATCGGTATAACAAGCCCGATCCCCGTAAAGACAAGGAAAATATTGAACATCAGAATCAATAGGGCTCCCTGATTTTTTAATAGTAAAGCCATTTCCTGTTCCTCCAATCCATTACCAAAACACTGAATATCCATTCTAGATAATCGCGTAAAAAAAGCTAGCGGGACGGTTTGACAATGCCAAATAAAAATACATCCATCGCTAACCGAAAAGTTGCCAAGGCTTCCTCTCGTTCCATTCGTCGCGAGTGTTGATTTAAACCAAACATCAGGCTGTCCAAGATAATGGCGACTCCGGTAACATTCGTCATTTCAAATTCGCCGTTATCGATCCCCTTCTGGAGCAACTGTTGATTAAAGTCAATATAACCTTGGATCATTTCGTTGATACGCTCCTCCACATCCGAAGGCTTCTCCGACATGTCGAAAAATTCATCAGCAGCCTTGGTCAGCGGATGGTTCATAAAATCGGTCGCAAAATGTTCAGCCATTCCATACAATTTATCGATCGAGGTCGTGTAGAGCTGTTCCTTGGCCAGCCACTGCTCTTCCCATTCCCTGTTCCAAGCTTCAATCAGATGTAAGAACAGCCCTTCCTTGCTCTTGAAATGATAATAAATGTTACCGCCGCTGTATCCAGTAGCTTTCACGATATCTTCTATGGATGTGGCCTTGTAACCTTTTTGCATAAATAAAATTCTGGACGCATCCGCTATCTTCTTCTTGGTCTGCTCCGTTTGCTGCTTTTTTTTATTCAACGATTCTTCACCAACTTCTCATCTTATAATACTGAACTTTCATTCAGTATTATAAGCGTTACCTACATAGTTGGCAAACCTTCTTTGGTTTGAGTCAACATAGTGAAGGAGAAGAAAAAGCACAGTTCTCTTCGACTCTGACACGCCAGCAGGGGGATTCACTGGCCGGGTCCCCTTTTTGAAGTGGAGACTGGGCAGGCGTTGTCAAGGTCTACGAGCCCTGTGCCAGCTTTATTGGTTCGTGAGACCTGTCAGTCTAAGAAAGCAATAGACCGTACAAAGCCCCTGCAACCACAACCAGCCATGGCGGCAGCTTCCAGTGCTCCAGCATGATAAACAAAATAGCCGCTACCGCAAAATCCAGCGGAGCAAGAATGGTACTCGTCCAAATCGGATCGTACAGGGCTGCCAGTAAAATACCGACGACTGCTGCATTCACACCTACCAGCATTCCTTGGATTTTGGAATTTCTCCTCAAGGAATTCCAAAACGGCAATGCGCCGATGACAAGTAAAAAGGCCGGTAGAAAAATCGCAATCGTAGCTACTACTGCACCGACTCCTCCTGCAATCATCGCTCCTAGATAAGCGGCAAATGTAAACAATGGCCCCGGTACTGCTTGTGTAGCCCCGTATCCCGTCAGAAAAGCCTCTTGCGTTACCCAGCCTGTCGGGATTACCTCCCTCTCCAGCAAAGGCAATACAACATGTCCGCCGCCAAAAACAAGTGAGCCCGCACGGTAAAAGCTCTCAAACAGCGCTAGCAAGGAAAAGCCAGTGCTCTCTCGGAGGATCGGCAGCACAAGCAAAAGTCCGAAGAAAACGCTCCAGCACGCAATGGCTAGTCCACGACTGATCGGCACACGAAATTCAGGGAGCTCCGAAACTTTTTGCTGCCGGAAGATAAGCAATCCTGCGATTCCTGCCAGAATCATGACTGTGACCTGACTCCATGCAGAATGCCACAACAGCGTGATGGTAGCCGCGATGATCGCAATCGTCACCCGCGTTCGATCCGGGGCAAGCTTTTGTCCCATTCCCCATACGGCATGAGCAACAATCGCGACAGCTACTAATTTTAGACCGTGAATCCAAGAAGCACTGCCACTATCCACTCCTTGTAAAGTGAACGCAAATATCAGGAGCGCCAATACCGAAGGCAGAGTGAAGCCGATCCATGCAGCAACGCCTCCCCACAATCCGGCTCGCATGATTCCGATTCCGATCCCTACCTGGCTGCTTGCGGGACCAGGGAGGAACTGACAAAGCGCGACTAAGTCTGCGTAGCTTTGCTCATCCATCCATTTTCTTCGTCGAATGTATTCGTTGTGAAAATAACCGAGATGTGCGATGGGACCGCCGAATGAGGTCAATCCCAGCTTGGTCGAAACGAGAAAAACTTCACGCACAGCTTCCCAGCTACTTATTTGGTGCCCGGTTTCTTCTTGAAGATTATTCTTCACTTAGCTGTACACCTCTCCGCTTTCCGCTTCATCATACAAGCTATTTTATCGCTTTTCCTACCCTTTCATTGTAAAAAGATCGTGAAGAAGGCCCCGTATCGATACGGAGCCTAAACCCTGCTATTCCATCCGAAATACCGGTCCTCGCGCCACGAACGGCAGATTACTCCCCTTCGGAAGCATAATGGCATGACTACGAGTTACTTTGATCCGATCACATTCCCCATCGGTAATGATCAAAATTGGACCGTCCTTTGGAAAATCGGCTGCTTTCTCCAACATGTCAATGCCCGGCTGCAGGATCGTTCCCCCTCGTCCTTTTACTTTGACGCGACCTGCAATGTCCTCGGGAGAAAGGTAGCCCGCATCATACGCCTGCGCATCACAAAAGACCACGCGCGCATACGGAACATCTCGCGCTTCACTGTAGCTCGCGATCGCCCCTAATGCTTTGCCGAGCAGCTTGGTATCCATCGAGCCGGACGTATCGATCACGACGCCAAACGTGCGTGCCAACTGGTCCGTTTCCCGAAAGCTCCAGGCAGGACGGGCAATGTCAGGTGTAGAGGACTGTCTACGGCTTGCCCTTGCATACGTGCGACTCTTTTCCAACGGCGGAAAATGCTCGTCAAACCAACGGGCAAGCTGAACATCCCACGGAATAGGCGGTTGTCCCAAGGCGCGAATCTCTTCTACTAACCCCGCAGGCAAAAGCCCTCGTCCCCTCTCCTGGTGGTACATCAATCCTTGCGACATCGCATTGCGGTAAAAGTCATCCAGCGTCGTTCCCGGACCCTTTTCCCAAAAACGCGGATCGTCGCCATCCAGAATATCGCCCATACCGATTCCACGTAAGGTGTAGAGCTTGCGATACGTACGCATGTCTGTCACGATTCGGTCATAAATCGCTTCTGCCGAGAGTCCCTTCAAGTCCGGGTCGTACAGTCCGCCAATTTGCGGAAAACGTCCCACACCGAGCTCCATCAGCCATTGATTAATCACGTAATCGCAGCTGACATTCCAGTAATACGGGTCGCGGCCTTGGCAGCGCTCATGGTGGCGAAGCCCTGCGTGCAATAGCTCGTGTGCCATCACGAATTTGCATTCCTCTTCATCCAAGCCCGCCGCAGGATTGATGAAGATTTCGTTGGATGTTACATCGATGGCTGCCACCGAGATTTGCAGCCGTTGGCAGATCTGTGAATCCTCGATGATTGTGAAATGACTCGCCAAGGAAGCCAGCAATGGATAATGATTGATGAACCAGCGCTTGGCCTTCTGTGCCTCGGATAGCTGGTTCTCTTCATTCCCGAGCGCATCCGAATAGCCGCCCGCTACGCTGACAGCACTTTGCACCGCTTGCGCCAGCCCAATCCCCAGGAGCCTCTCCCACTTCACATCTCGCTTGTAGGTGTACCGGGCGTATTTATCCGAGAATAGCATATCTGCCTGTTTTTCCCCGCCCGTTCCAAACAGCTTCAAATGCTCCGGCACCCCATGCTCCACGAACCAGTCATACAGCTCTTCTTCGCTCTTTCCCGATTTATCCAGCTCAAAGGCCATTTCAGCAGGAGGCTTCCCCAGCTTCATGTCTCTCAAAAAGCGCGTAATATAACAATCGCATGCGATGTTCCACAAAATCGGCTGCTCTTTTTCCACAAAATGTCCGAAGCCCAAATGCAAGAGCGCATGTGCGAGAACATAAATCCATTCCCCGACTTCCCCTCTGCGCTTCGGATGCGCATACAAGCTGCCTTCCCGGGTCACGACTACCCAACCGTTATCCGGACAAACACTTCGCTCGGAACGAATAAAGTGCGCTCGCGAGGATAGTGGTCCAAACATCGGGTGATGACTCAAAAAATGTACGGCCTGCTCGTAGTTTTGTGTCGCCGGGTCGTTTTGAACTCCTCTGGCCATTGGCTATTTTCCCTTCCTGTCCATAGCCAGACGCGGTAAATCACGAATGACCTCTACAACGAACCAGTCTGGCAATCCGTCGCCATCCTCGTGCCGCGCCACTACCATCTGCGCCATTTCGAGAGAGATAGAGGCGAGCTCCTTCAAGAGAGCTTTCGCTCGGTGTGCGAACCGTTTATGCTGCTCCCCCACGGAGGCTTTATCCGCTGGCAATTCTTTTTTGATCTGCGAACGGAATGAATCGGCCAGAAAATACAGTACGTCCCGATCCTCTGGAGCCGTCGGGAAAGAAGCCTCTCCCTCCAAAATACGGTTGAGCTGGTATTTGCCTTGAATGTTCTTGTGAAAAGCTCGAAATTGAGCAGCATGCTGGGGCGTCAAGCATCCGAAGGCCAGTACCCCCACCATCTCTGTCGTCAAGTTCTCACCGAATTCGTTCAGGGCATCAGAGAGCATGTGCCAGGAACGCGGAGTAGAAAATGGTTCCTCGCTCTTCGGTGGCTGCGACCACAAATAGTCCGGGCGCACCTCCAAAAATTGCAGCACGTAGGAATGGATGCCGTTGCTGTACGCCCAATTCATCCATTGTTCATACGAGACTAACAATTGCACGTGGAACATCCGGTTGATCAGAGCAGATGACATCGGTTTGACAATGGCGCTATCCTGCGCGCGGTTTCCTGCTCCAATCACAATGGACCCTTCTGGCAGATGGTAATCCCCGATTCTCCGCTCATGAATCAGACTGTAAAACGCCTTTTGCACTTCTTGGGAGCATGCATTCAATTCGTCAAGAAACAAGCAGTACGGTTCTTCTCGCGCAATTTGCGCAGGTGGGCAAAATCTGCTTTTCCCGTCAACGATCTGCGGGACACCGATAATATCCTCAGGTGCCAACTGACTGCCCAATAACGATACGCAAGGTAGGCCCACCTGCTCGGCAAACGCCTCGACGAGAGACGACTTGCCGATTCCCGGTGCGCCCCAAATAAATACGGGACGAGCTACTGCAACGTTTAGTAGAACATCCATCAGTTGATTTTGCGTTACTTGAATTCCTAGATTCATTTCATAACCTCTCTTGTTTGATTGATTTTTGCAGCAATCTACCTCTTTCCATGATTGATTTCCATTGACTAGAGCGACCGTCACACCACAAATATTTCCTAATATTACAAGAAGATTGAATAACGGGCAAGAAAGAAAGGCATCACATGGGAAACCGCGCCTGAAGAAAAACAATAAAACCGACGAATTCCCTTATGCATGATAGCGGAATAGGATGAAAAGACATAAATAAAGGAGGACGTTTTATTTGTCACAAGCAAATATCCCCAACATTACGCCGCTGTTTACCATTACACAAAGCCAAGTCGTAAACTTGCTACTCGCATCCTTCGCTTTGGAGGAACTTGGTTTAAGCCATATCATTAACGCAGAGGCGGAGAAGCTTCAATATGTCCTTGGCACGCTTCCAGGATTAACAGGTCCCCCTGCAACCATTAGTGACTTGCTAAACGTAAATTCTAGCGTAGTAAATACACTCAGAGAGATCACAAAGAAAGACATTCTGCTGAACAGCAAGCTGAATTCCGTATTAACAGCATCGTTTATTGCTAGTCTCACAGGAGCAACGGGAGCCACCGGAGCAACTGGTCTACCAGGAGCCACCGGACCAGGTGGAGGGGGAACAGGGGCAACGGGTGCTACAGGGGCGACTGGGGCGACCGGAGCTGGAGGCACTGGAAGTACTGGTGTCACGGGGGCTACTGGCGATACTGGCAGTACAGGCGCTACTGGTACTACAGGCGTTACAGGCGTTACAGGCGTTACAGGTACTACAGGAGCCACGGGTGTAACAGGCGCGACGGGTACTGTTTCCAGTGTTTTCGGTAACTTCTGGCTATCCTCCGCTATCGATATTTCGCCAAATATGATCGTCCCGCTTACTGTCGCGAATGCAGACAATTCACCTGGCTTTTTACTCGCTGGCGGGCAAGTAACCGTACCTGCAAGCGGCATCTATCTCATCAGCTATCGTGTTACTACTGCACAAGCGAGTGAAGTGTCTTTCATTATCAGAAGGAATGGCGCCAATATTACGGGCTCTGCCGGAACTTCTAGCAGTGCGGATAGTGCAGCGGATGGAAATGCATTCGGTATGGTTACCTCTTTCACCCGATTAGCACCTGGTGACATCGTAGACATATTCCGTACGGGAGGTATCACAGACCAGTTTTTGCAAAGCTTTGCAGACGGAACGACGACGGTGACCGGATTCCTCACTTTAGTGAGGATTGCCGACTAATCCAAACATAAATCATTTCTCCACTCGGAGCCGCAGCTACGACTCGATCCTGGCTGTCGTTGCGAGTGAAGCTCTTGCTGCGGACAAGCCTACTTCTCCTTCTTATGTAACATTCCTTTTTTTACCACGTCACATAGGCAAAGGGGGAATAACCAAAGATGAGAAAAATCGTGAAAGGCAGTGGCATCACCCTATTGGTCGCATCCTTGATCGGATGCAGCTCGAGCGAGCAGTTCGTATCAAGAAGTGAAAGTGGAAACAAACCAGCAGCATCTGTTGAGCAAGGTCAAAACAATCAGGTAGCCTCCAGTCCAAGTCCTCCCAGCCAACTAGCTGATTACGCCCTGAAAAAATCGGCCGATCCCATCCCCAATGACATGTACTTCAAAGATTACGGCACCAACCAATTTGTCTCTACGGCGAAGGACCGTCTGTCTACTTTTGCTGCTGATGTGGACACAGCCTCGTACACCATGATGCGCAATTTTATAAAAGAAGGGAATCTCCCGCCAGCAGAAGCCATTCGGGTGGAGGAATTCATCAACTACTTCCCTACCTCGTATCCCGCGCCAACCAATCAAACATTTGCGATCCAGGCCGATAGTGGCCCCTCTCCGTTTCAAAAAAATCTTCAAGTAGTGCGAATTGGGATCAAAGGAAAGGAGTTACGCGCAGAAGAGCGGAAGCCCGCTAATCTCGTCTTTGTCATTGACGTATCTGGCTCGATGAATCGGGAAAACCGATTAGAGCTGGTGAAAAAAAGCTTACATGTTCTTGTCGATCAACTCCAACCTACAGATTCAGTAGGGATCGTCGTCTATGGATCAGAGGGACGCGTTCTTTTGCCCTCAACCTCTGCCGAAGACAAACAGGCAATTTTATCAGCCATCAATGAACTGCAACCCGAAGGCTCCACCAATGCAGAAGAAGGACTGGTCCTCGGTTATGAAATGGCGGCTCGTTCCTTCAAGCCTACTGCCATTAACAGGGTGATTTTATGCTCCGACGGGGTGGCCAATGTAGGAGAAACAGGGGCCGAGGGCATTTTGCGTTCGATCGAGGACTATGCGCGAAAAGACGTTTACTTGAGCACCTTTGGCTTCGGCATGGGAAATTATAATGATGTTCTGATGGAGCAACTGGCGAATAAAGGAGAAGGCAACTACGCCTACATTGATACGTTTTCTGAGGCGCGCCGCATTTTTACGGAATCATTGACGGGCACCCTCCAAACGATCGCTCGGGACGTAAAAATTCAGGTAGAATTCGACCCTAAGAAGGTAGACTCGTATCGTTTGATCGGCTATGAGAACCGCGATGTCCGCGACAAAGATTTTCGCAACGACAAGACAGATGCGGGCGAGATTGGCGCTGGCCATAGCGTGACCGCTCTTTATGAAGTGAAGCTCGCTTCCCCTGCCCATGCAGAGCTCGGGACGGTTCGCGTGCGCTATCATCATGCCACTTCCCAAAAAGTAGAGGAAATCTCCGAGACCGTGGGTGTGCAAAATACCTTGTCTCCTGATGTGACGTTCCTTGCTGCTGTAGCAGAGTACGGGGAAATATTGCGAGAGAGTCCCTATGCCGAAAGAAGCTCCCTTGCTGATGTACTTAAACTGGCGGAAGCCACAGCCACCGGAGAGGAACAGCTCGAATTTGTCCGCTTGGTAAAGGATAGCATGGCGATCAGCAGGAACTAATGCTTGTTCCCTATGTCCTGGTATCGCGCCTGTACCTCATCCAAATATAAACCATCATTCCAATCGCCAAACCGATTAGCAAAAATGTGATGCCGTAATGTCGTATATAAATGACGACCTTGAGCCACTCTTTCTCAAGCGCCTTTCCCAGCAGTAAAAAAGTGACACTCCAAAGAAATGCACCGGCGTAAGCAAAAAAAGCGAATCGTCGAAACTCCATCGCGGAGACTCCTGCCAGATAGGCGGTAATATGACGGACGCCAGGTAAAAAATAACCGATCAGCAATAGGTAGGGACCGTACTTGGCAAACAGCTTCTGGGTTGACTCTATTTTTTTCGGTGTAATATGCAAGTACGGTCCAACCTTCATAAGCAACGGCAGCCCCCACTTCCACGCGATGGCATAGCTAATCGTAATTCCTACTGCCGCTCCCAAAAAAGCGCTCAGCATTGTAAACGGCATGTGCAAGACACCGCGGGAAACTGCATAGCCAGCGTACGTCATCAGTACCTCATCGGGTATGGGGAGCCCTACAACACCAAGTGTGAGCGAAAAAAAGATGCCGACATATCCATATTTCATCAAAAACAGATCCAAATGCTGCTCCACGGCTACCTCCAATAATGTTGTCCTACTTCATTGTATTCTCTCCCTATTCTTTGGCATTCTGGCTTTTTTCAAAAAAATCAGTTCAAGGCATATGGTATCCTAAAAAAGATCTTATTTCCTATTTCAGGTGACGCCATGAACTATATGGAGCAAATAACATATGCCCTCTCTTTTATCGAAAAGCAGTTAACGGAAAAAGTCACACTCGATGAAGTGGCATCAGCCGCCGGTTATTCCAAGTACCATTTTCAACGCTTGTTTTTTCACGTGACAGGAGAAACTGTCGGCCAATACATTTCGAAGAGACGCTTGACCGAGGCTGCCAAAGCGCTGTCGCTGGAACAAAAGAGCGTGACGGAGGTCGCCTTTACATACGGTTTTGATTCTCACGAAGCCTTTACTCGCGCCTTTACCAAACGCTTTGGCCTGCCTCCCTCTGCTCTTCGTCGATCTGGAAAAATGCCGCGGTACACAATGCTGGAGCGTATCGAGCTACCCTATTTAGAGAATATTCAGTCACAATCGATTGAGCCCGTCTATGTCCCTGCCCATGAAGAACTGAACCTGGTAGGCTACTCCTCCACTACCCGTTCGACAACTGATATTGTCCATTGCTGGAACCGATTGGGACAGAAAATCGACGTACAGAAGAACCAGAAGCGTTATGGGGTCATTCGCTACCCGGATGCTTTCGGGCTTTCGTTGAGCTTTGCCTATTTTGCTGGCATACACACTACAGCGCATATTGGCACAGACGGATTGGAATCACTCACGCTGCCTGCATCAGGTTATCTTGTCTTCCCTCACAAAGGATCGGTGCAAAATCTCAAGCTGACGTATCAATACATATACGGGAGCTGGATGACACATGCATCCGCATCCGACCAGCTTTATGCCCGATACGATTTTGAATACTACGATCACCGCTTTCTCGGAAATGACCATCCTGATTCGCTTTGCTTCATTTATATACCTGTTCTAGCCCGAGAATAGTCGATGGTGGTTCGCATTTTCGATCAAGTTTTCCTCGTTCTCCTGTCGTACGCTGGACGTGTGAAAAGGAGTGAATCGAATGAAGGAACTGACCTATTTGACAGCAACGGAGATGGGCACTTGGATTCGCGAGAGGAAAATAAGCGCCGAGGAAGCTACCCGGCATACCTTTAAAAGAATAGCCTCGCTTAATGACAAAATGAATGCTATCGTCGCTTATGACGAGCAGGCTGCTCTCGAATCCGCCAAGCAAGCGGACAAAGAAATGGCAGAAGGCAACATTCGGGGGCCCCTTCACGGGGTGCCAATCACAATCAAGGATTCCTTTGCCACAGCCGGACTCCCCACTACTTCTGGCTTCCCCCCTCTAAAAGGCTACATTCCGCAACATGACGCAGCCATCGTCCGCAGACTGAAGCAGGCAGGAGCCGTTTTGATTGGCAAAACGAATGTCTCTACTCTGCTCATGGATCTCCAAACAGACAACGATATTTACGGTCGGACGAATAATCCGTGGAATCAGGCGAGGACTTCGGGAGGTAGCAGCGGAGGCTCGGCAGCTGCGGTTGCCGCGGGACTTTCTTATTTGGATATCGGGAGTGACATCGGAGGATCGTTGCGCGTCCCCGCTCATTATTGTGGTGTGTTCAGCTTGAAGCCGACAGAAGGAACCGTTCCGGCAACAGGACACATGCCCGGCTTTGAAGGAATGTCTGATTATAGATCGTCTCGTCACATGGCCTGCTATGGCCCTGTAGCCCGTTCGATCGAAGACCTGGAAGTGGCGTTTTCCATCATTAGTGGTGGAAACGGCAACGCTGGCTTGCCTCATGGACCACAAGTCTTGCCCCCTACCATCAAGGAACAGCCCCTGCACATCCGCTGGATGGAGGAGCTACCC
Organism: Brevibacillus sp. MS2.2; assembly: GCF_013284345.1. Taxonomy (NCBI): domain Bacteria; kingdom Bacillati; phylum Bacillota; class Bacilli; order Caryophanales; family Paenibacillaceae; genus Brevibacillus; species Brevibacillus sp. MS2.2. The sequence goes on along the minus strand of NZ_JABSUZ010000032.1, from coordinate 41,475 downwards.
GGTTACCCGACGAGTCGAGCCATTCGTGATCAGTTGCGTCGCTTTGTCAAAATGCTTGAGCAACAAGGCATGCGCGTAGAACAAGTGACGACACCGCCCTTAGATGTACGCAAAGCTTGGGAAACATGGGGGAAAATCATCGACGCGGAGTTAAACTCTACGACACCTCCACTCATTCGTGGTATTGCTCATCTCATAACGATGCCGATTTATCGCCAGCTTCCCTCGGCTACCATGCTCATCCCGCTGACGTTCAAAAACTACATGCGTGTCTTAACCATTCGTGAGCAGCTCATTCGCAGCTTTGAGCAATTCATGGCAGACTGCGACTTGTTCTTGTGTCCGGTCAGTTGCACGACAGCTTTCCCACATATGGCAAAATCGAAAATGTGGGGCTACAAACCGCTTTACACCAAACCGCTGTACGTAGACGAGAACCCGCAAAACTACTGGGCCGCTACAACTTTTTATACGAGTCTGTTTAATGTAACAGGAAGTCCGGTCGTGACGATCCCGATAGGTTTTGATGAGCAAGGTCTTCCTATTGGCATACAGTGTGTGGGCAAGCGATGGCGTGATAGGGAATTGCTACAGGGAGCGTCGAAATTGTATGCGACCTGCCCAGCGTGGCGGGCGCCTGCAATTTCTGTGGAGCCGCATTAAGAATAAAATATTCCAGCTCAACTTGCATAAAGCCCCTTTCCTATGAAGAACACTACCAGTGCGAACCCCATTTCTGGTAATGAGGAGGGGCTTTATGCTTCCTTTATTGAAAAAGCGCCTGACACTGATCGTTTCCCTGCTTTGCATGACGCTTCACCTGTCGGGCCTCTCATTTGCAAAAGAGACAACAAACACTACAACTGTCCAACAGTCACCTCTATACCAATCGAAGCCGTTTCTTCAATCGCAGGAGAGGCTTGCCTACTCGCTCGGCATTCAAGCATACATCTACGGGTATCCATTAGTGATGTCCGCCAAAACGATGGAAGCCATGGTCAAAAATCGGGCGCCAATCAACCAGTTTTATTATGCGGACACACTCGCTTCCCCAGCTTATCGGGATATTGTGACGCCAAACTCCGATACATTGTATATGAGCGCATGGCTGGATTTGTCAGAGACGCCCGTCCGCTTGACTGTCCCCGCCAATCCGCAAAACCGCTACTATACCGTGCAAATGCTGGATGCGTATACGAATACGTTTCGCAATGTCTCCAATCGTTCCACCAAACAGCAGGCCGGGCAATACATCATTGCAAGCCCGCAATGGAAAGGGCCTACCCCTGCTCATATACCTGTAATCTACGCCCCTACGAATACCGTCTGGCTCATTGGCCGTGTCGAGGTAAAGGGTGAGGCTGATTTGCCGCAGGCTGTTTCGTTTGAAAAACAAATCGCGATTGCCCCTGTCCACCCAAAATTGCAAACGGCACATGTTCCCGAAGCGCTTCCCCCTGACGTGCTGTCATCCCTTTCCTTTTTTCAGGTCATGACGAAATGGATTCAGAGCAATCCTCCGCCCGAATGTGATCGCGTCTTGCTCGATCAGTTCGCTCAAGCCGGGATCGATGTTCAAAAAGGCTTTGATCCTTCCGCGCTCGGTCCAGCCAAGCTTGCGGGCCTACAGCGTGCCTTACAGGATGCCCCGTCCATCGTGCAAAATGGCTTTCCCGGCTATTCCGCCTTCCGTAATGGATGGGGCTCCTTTTCCCCCATCGGCACATATGGAAATCAGTTTCTCGCCCGTTCCTTTATCGCCTATTCCGGCATTGGAGCCAATGTGCCGAGCGAGGAAGCCTATTATCGTGCATTGACAGATGGATCAGGAAAACCGCTTACGGGAGCCAACAGCTATTCGCTGCATTTTACAAAGGAACAGCTTCCCAAGACGTCTGCATTCTGGTCGATCAACGTCTATGACAACCAGTTGTTTTTAGCCAAAACAGCGGCCGATCGCGCATCGGTTCGCAGCAATACTGGAACGCTTACGTACAATCCCGATGGCTCCCTCGATCTGTATTTGCAGCAGCAACCTCCCAAAGGCAAGGAAGGCAACTGGCTTCCGCTCCCTGAAGGCGCGTTCAATCTCGTTTTGCGGGTCTTTGCACCGGAGCCTGCCACGCTGGACAAACAGCAAGCTTGGCCCGCTGTCATGGAAAGCAACCCTATACCGTAACACAGCAAAAAAGGCACCGCCCCATCGTGAGCGGTGCCTTCTGTATTGAGTCTGTTACTTCTTCAAATCTTCAATGGAGTTGATCTCCATGTAGGCTGGAACAGCCAAGCCCAGCTTGGTTCCTTCCAGGTTCGGACCGAGGTCCTCAACGTCTTTCCCCAGCTTTTCCATGTAGTCTGCGTGCGTGGTTGGCAGCCATGCTGCTACCATTCCGTCCACATCACCGTTTGATACCCCTACCCACATTGGGCCGGCTTCTACTTGGCTAAGCTCCACCTTGTATTTCAGCTTTTGCTCCAGGACCGTCTTCACCACATTCGTGCTGGCGATCTCAGAATCCCACGCGACGTAGGCGAGCGTCAATTTTTTGCCTTCCGCAGGCTGAATGCCTTCTACCCACTTGTTGACGGTAGCCTCATTGTTTTTCACCCACTCGGCTGCTGCCTCTTCCGGCTTTTTGCCGCTCTCGATATCGAGCATCACTTTTTCCATGTCCGCGGGTGTCCACGAAAACTTGTCGAGGAACGCATACGCACTTGGGTGCTCCTCCTTCAGTCCTTTGCGCACGATGGTATGAATCTGTTCATCCTTCCCGAAGACGCCTTTCGGGTCTTCGAGGTATTTCATCTCAAATTTGGAGAACATCCAGTGCGGTGTCCAACCTGTCACGATAATCGGCTTTTTGTCTTTGTAGGCTTGTGTCAGAGCTGCCGTCATCGCTGCACTCGAGCCCTCTACGAGTTCCCAATCTTTCAGATCGTAGTCTTTCATGGCTTTTTCCGTCGCTTTCATCAGACCAGCGCCAGGATCGATTCCGATAATTTTATGATCCACTTGTGCTCCAACGCTATTCGGTGCAGACGTACCCGTATTGCCCTCGGCAGGCTGATTTCCCTGCGGTGTACCCGCGTTTGAACATCCTGCCATCACCATACTGAGTCCGAGTGCAACTGCCAGCCCTTTCAAGGTGCCTTTTTTCATTTTCATGAAAACCCCTCCTACGCGTTTTTTCTCTTTCCAACACTTTGCGTGAGACGATCCAGCAGAATCGCCAAAATAACGATGGCCAGACCCGCCTCAAAACCTTCACCGATCTTGATCTGTGTCACGGCACGATACACGTCCGCCCCCAAGCCTTTCGCCCCAATCATCGAGGCAATCACGACCATGGACAACGCGAGCATAATGCTCTGGTTAATTCCGGCCATCATTGTCGTCTTGGCAATCGGCAACTGTACCTTCGTCAGCTTTTGCCAGTAGGTTGAACCGAATGCCTCAGAAGCTTCGATCAGATCGGCAGGAACTTGACGAATTCCCAGGTTGGTCAGACGGATCGTCGGTGGCATCGCAAAAATGACAGAAGCGATAACCCCCGGTACTTTACCGAGCCCAAAGAAAAAGATGGCAGGAATCAAGTACACAAACGCCGGCATCGTCTGCATGAAATCAAGCAGCGGTGTGACGACCTTTTGCACGGAATCATTCTTCGCGCACCAGATACCGACGGGAATCCCGATAATCACCGAGATCAAACCTGCCGTCAATACCAGCGCAAGTGTTTCCATTGAGTGCTCCCAATAACCCAGATTCTGAATCAGAAGAAGTCCAATGAAGGTAAAAAGAGCAATTGCCACTTTGCCAGCGCGATAGGCCAGCAGCGTAAACAAAATGATCAGGGCCCAAAACGGGATTCCTGTTAGAATCCACGAAAACAAGTCAACGGTTCCACCGATTACAGCTGATATGAAGTCGAACAAGAAGCCCAAATTCTCTTCCAGTCCATCTACAATCGTTTCTACCCAACTGTCGAGCGGCAGCTTCGGAAAAAGTTGATTTTGACTCATGATGGATTCACCTGCCCCTCTTCAATCGTTGGCTCTGGAACTTGTTGATTTACTTTTCCTGCCAACCCGCCCAAGACGGCTCCTTTTACAATCACGCCCAAGAGACGATTTTGTTCTCCTGTAACCGCCACGGGAATATCTGAAAACGCGACAAGGTCAAACATCTCATTGAGAAGCGTCTGCGGTCCGACTGTCGGCACCTCGGTTCGCAGCACGGATTCCAGCGACTGCCCTGCTTCCTTGGCTCCGTTTACTGCGTCTGCCGTCAGCACACCCAGCAATGTTTTTCGTTTATCCACCACGTACAAACTGGAGACACCGCGCTCACGCATCATTTGCAGTGCAACGCGAGGCCCTCTGTCCAGTGTGATCGTCTCTGCCCGCTTCATGACTTTTTCGGCGGACAATACCTTGGAACGATCCACATCCTCTACAAAGCGTTCTACGTATTCATTTGCCGGATTGGTCATGATTTCTTCCGGCGAGCCGATCTGTACGATCGCACCGTCTTTCATCAGAGCGATTCGATCCCCGATCTTCAATGCTTCGTCCAGATCATGCGTAATGAAAATAATGGTCTTCTGCATGGTGCTCTGCAATTCCAACAGCTCATCCTGCATGTCCTTGCGAATCAACGGGTCCAAGGCACTGAATGCCTCATCCATCAACAGCACATCGGGTTCATTCGCGAGTGCACGGGCCAGACCCACACGCTGCTGCATCCCGCCACTCAGTTGATCCGGGTAGCTTGCTTCCCAACCGCCGAGTCCGACGAGTGCGAGTGACTTTTTCGCTTTTGCCTCACGCTCGGCCTTTGGCATCCCTTGAATCTCCAGGCCGTACTCCGCATTTTCAAGTACCGTCCTGTGAGGGAACAAGGCGAACTTTTGAAATACCATGCCCAGCTTCTTTCTTCTTACATCCTGTAACTGCTCGGTGTTCATACTGACGATATCCGTACCGTCAATCAGGATTTTGCCTTCTGTTGGTTCAATCAACCGGTTCAATAATCGAACCAAGGTCGACTTCCCGCTTCCCGAAAGCCCCATGATGACGAAAATTTCGCCTGCATGCACCTCAAAACTCGCTTGATTCACCCCAAGGGTAAGACCCGTTTCCTTCAAGATTTCTTGCTTGGTCTTCCCCTGCTTCACCTGGGACAATGCGCGTTGGGGTTGGCGTCCAAAGATTTTGGTCAAATTCTCTACTTTGATCTTGGGCATATGGTCACCTCCAACTTTTACGCCCGGCATCCGGACTGTTCTTTACCCTTACAATTGTAACCAGCCGTTTTTTTTACCTCAAACTGGATGAGGCATGATAATCCGTCATTTTCAGCGTTCAGAAAAAACTTTACGTACTTTACTTCCTGTATTCTCAGTTTATCACGTATATACTGTACAACATCTCCATTTACTTTTTTCTTTTGGAGACGTACAATTCTAGTCAGGTTACTATGACTAGAGGAGCTGCTTTTTTCAAAATGGATACCAATCAGGAAAAAATCCTCGAAAAAGCTCAGGAACGCGTGATTGAAACGCTAGCTCGCAACATGGATCTGTATGGAATTACCATGTCAACGGGACTGCTGTATGGCACATTGCTCTTTCAGGACAAGTCAATGACACTCGATGAGATGGGCGAAGCACTGGGCATGAGCAAAACCAGCATGAGCACTGGCGTCCGCACATTGATGGACTTAAATATGGTAGAAAAGATATGGAAAAAAGGGACACGGAAGGATCATTACGAGGTCAATCTGGATTGGTACCAGAACTTCATCGACCTCTTTTCCGTGAAGTGGCGACACGCCTGTGAACATAATGTACACGCCTTGAAAAAGTCTCTCCTTGAGCTTCGCGCACTCCAGCAATCCGAAGAGCTTACGGAAGAAGTCAGGGAACGTGTTGACCTTAGTATCAAGCGTATTGAAAATGGGTTGGAATATTATCTGTGGCTGTCCCGTTTGATCGACTCCTTCGAATCACATGATATCTTTCAGTTTGTACCGAAAAAGGAAAATGAATCATAAGAAGTTCGCAATCGAAAAAGACTCGTTCCTTCCAATAGGAATGAGTCTTTTTTGTGGTACAATTATCCAGAGCGGATTCACGCTCGTCTATGATGAAAGGAGTGGTCAGTTATGAAAAAGGACATGAATCAACGTTCTTATAAAGCTGTGCGTGTACCAAACAACCAAAAAGGGGAGCACCAGCACTAGCCCCCTTTCACCTAGGAGGAAATGAATTGATTCGGAAAACAGCACTACTGATTATTGATGCGCAAGTAGGTATTATCGAAGGGCAATTTGGTCCTGTTTTTCAGCCGGCTACACTTGTCCAAACATTGAAAAAAGTCAGAGAAGATGCCTATAGCAAGGACATTCCTGTGCTGTACGTTCAGGATGCGGATGTCGGAGGAGTCGGTTCAGACGACTTTGCCATCCACCCTGAGATCGCCCCTCTGCCATCAGAAACGGTGGTTCAAAAACTAGCGACAGACTCGTTTCACGGAACAGACCTGCACGAAAAGCTACAAGCGCTCGGAATTAACCACCTTGTCATCATGGGGTGCAAAACCGAGTATTGTATCGACAGCGCCTGCCGCAAAGCGACGACACTCGGCTATGATGTGACGCTTGTCAAAGACGGGCACTCTACTTCGGACAATAAGGTCCTGTCAGCGAAGCAAATCATCGCCCATCACAATACATGCTTGCATGGATTAGGAAATATTGGGCCATTTATTTTGGTGCGGGAATCAACGGAGGATGTCTTCGCCCCTACCCATGATTCTTACCGGTAACGTTTTGCTAAACCTCTCGAAACCGTCTCTTCAGGCGGTTTCTTGTTTTGTCCGGCTAACGATTGGACCTTGCTATAATGGAAGAAACGAATCTGCCTATCGAAGGAGAAACCATGACGACTACGATAACTGTACCAAGATTGGGCGTAGGAGCTGTCATCCTAAACGACAAGAATGAGATTTTGCTGGTATTACGAAACAGAGATCCAGAGAAAAATACGTGGAGCATTCCGGGGGGAAAAGTTGATCCCTATGAACAACTGGAGACGAGTGTTATCCGCGAAATCAAAGAAGAAGTCAATCTCGATATCGAGATAAAGGCCCTGCTGTGCACCGCAGAAACCATCCGCCCGGAAAATGCCGAGCATTGGGTTTCGGTCATTTACGAAGTAACGATCCTGAGTGGAGAAGCACGCAATTTAGAGGAAGGCGGGGCGATTGGCGACATGCGCTGGTTTTCGCTCGATGCACTTCCGTCGAATCTGGCTTGCTTCGTCGTACCAGCTATCGAGCATTTGCAAAAACGGAACCGTTCATGAAATGCAAAACGGACAGTTGCCCATGTGGCCTGTCCGTTTTTTCGTAAAGAAATTTAGTTCCCTTTTTGGATAATCTCTTGCACTCTCCCCACTTGTCCATCCGTCAAACGAACCTTGATTCCATGAGGATGTGTACTGGAGTTCGTCAGAATATCCTTGACAATCCCACGGGTGCGCTTGCCAGTTCGTTGGTCCTGTTTCAATACAATCTCGACTTCAAGACCTGCTGCGATGTCTTTTCGATTTTTTCCGTTCATTTTTCCCTTCTCCTTCTTTTCGTTCTATGTCCCACCTATGATATAATCGACAAACAAATCCATCTCACCGGAGGAATCCATGCTTACTTTTGAAGAAAAACTAGCGATTATTGAATCTTTTCCACAACTGACTCGGAATGACGTCTCCCTGAAACGGGTTAATTTTCATTATGAGGAAAGCCTTCATGACAAAAAGACAGTGGTCTATCATCTGCATCCGAACGGCAACGGGTTTGTGTTTGCCGCGTTTTTGAAGGGCTACCAAAAAGACGACAAGGGCTATGTCAACATCCGTGATTTCTCGGCGGACGAGCTGCGCAAGGTAGTCGAGGCCTCAATCCAATCCCTCTCCATCAAGCGTGAACCAGCGCCAAAGGCTACTTCTGAAGCTGAACAATTGGAGCAAACTTGGGTCGACAAGCAAAACCGCACGCTCTTGCTGCAACAGGAAGACGCGCTGTGGAACGTATACCACGGGATGAACCTGGAAGCTTCCTTTGAATCGTACGTGGAAGCAGAGCAGTATCTGATTGAAGAAGGATTTTCCCTGCAACAATAAGCCCTTCCTTCTCCCTGCTACATGTACCATACCAAATTGTAGATGTTTTGATCAAACTGGCGCAAGCGACCCGACTGCTTGCGCCATCCCAACACAGGGGGACGGTACGACATGATGAAGTACAGAGAAACGCTTCTTGCAAATATCCATAAACAGATTGAGACGTGGTACGACCAGGAGGTTCCCGTCTCTCATGATGATCTATATCGTTTTCTCCATTCGTTGAAGGGAACTGCGGGGACGATTGGATTGACCGATTTGTCTGATCTGTCTCAGCTCCTTCTGGATCGAATGGATGACATGCCTGCCAAGGATTGGTCCCTAAGTGAATGGCGATTGTTTTTGCAAGAGTTGATCGGCTTGTGTTACGAACAGCGCCCGGAACAGGAAGTTTTTATCGAGAACCCCACTCTCCAACGGGAATCCCCTTGTGAGCAACAGCCTTTGGTCCTCATCCTGGATGATGACGTCACCCTGCTTATGTATCTAAAGGAATACTTAGAAAATCGCAATTGGTCTGTCATCGCAACGGTCTATCCTCATAAGGCTCTCGACTATTTTCACGACATAAATCCTGACTGCTTCATTCTGGATTTGAACATCCCGGAAACAGGCGGCTTTCAAGTGATGCAGACGATTAGCGAAAAAATAAAGAAGCAATACGTGCCTACGACCATCATCAGCATCGATTACGAACGGGAGACCCGTCTGAATGCCTATCGTTTGGGCGCAGATGACGTCATGTGCAAACCGCTTGATATGGAAGAACTTGTCGTACGCCTCGAACGCCAGCTTCGCCGGAAGCGCTGGATGAACAGTATCTTGTTTTTGGATGAGCTCACGGGCGTCAACAATCGCAATTCTTTTGTTGATACATACTATCGGCTTCTTTCTGATGCCCAGCGAACCAACACCCCTTTCTCACTGGCATTTTTGGATATCGACTTTTTCAAAGGGGTCAATGATACATACGGTCATCTAATCGGCGACGAGGTGCTGACTCGTTTTGCTGCTTTCATCGGGCAGAGCGCGGAAAAACATGATGTTTTATTCCGGTACGGCGGAGAGGAATTTATCCTGCTGATGCCGCGTACGACTGTACAAACAGGAAAGATGCGCCTGGAGCAGATGCTCTCTGCTTTTTGTTCGCTCACGTTCGATGCTCCTGAAGGAACGTTTTCATTGAGTTTTTCCGGTGGAATCGTACAAATTGATGATCCTCATAAACCGCATACGTATTGGGTAGAAGCTGCGGACACTGCTTTGTACGCTGCCAAAAATGCAGGGCGGCGCCGGATTGAAACCGCTCATATCACAGAGACGCATGACTCCCCTAAGGTAAAACTGAAAGTCGCTATTATTGATGACGATCCGATGATTCGCGTGATGCTTGCCGATTCCATCCAGACCAGTTTTGACGGATGGATGCACGTCGACATCCAGACTTACGAAGAAGGAGCAGCATTCTTTGACTCTACCTGGCATCAGGGACAAGAACCTTATCTCATCATTTTAGACGGGATGATGCCTCAGATGGATGGCCTCGAAGTTCTCCAGAAAATCCGGAATTTGCCGAATGCCAAGAAATATACGGTGATTATGCTAACGGGTCGTACTGAAGAGCAAGACATTGTCCGTGCCCTTCAGCTCGGTGCTGACGATTATATGACCAAGCCATTCCGTACACGCGAACTGGAGGCCCGCATCAAGCGACTGGTTAAGCGAATGCTGTAAGGAGGTAGCAAGATGGCAATGATTATGCTGGCCGAAGACGAAGCCGTGTTGCGCATGCTGATTGGCGACACGCTCGAAGACGAGGGACACGAGCTCGATATCGCTTGTGATGGAGAGGAAGCCCTGCAAAAAATCGGTCAAAATGAGTACGACCTGATTATTTTAGATTATATGATGCCAAAGCTGACAGGCTTTGAAGTATTGCAGCAGCTCAAACAGATGGACGATAAAAAAGCAGTCAAGGTCCTGATCCTCTCTGCAAAAAGTCAACATGCCGAACAGGAGAAAATGCGTGCTGCTGGTGCTGATGACTTCATGCCGAAGCCCTTTAGCCCGATGGATCTTGTCCGGAAAGTGGAGGAAATGCTCGCATGACGGGGTTCTGGGCGTTTATCAGAAAAAGCATCACACGTCGCTTCATGGCGATGATGCTTCTTTTTCTGTCACTTCTGATTGCGGGCGCTTCCATCGTTCAATATTTGAATAGCAACGCATTAACCCATTATCAGACAGAGATATACAATACCAAGGAAAAACAAAATTTGGTCGCAGACATCGCTGAGCACACGAACCAGATCTTTTTTCGCGCAAGGGGTTATTACGCTTTCTTGAGCCCATCTGAGTACAATGAGCTATTTCTTGAGAAAAAGAAGCTGGAACAAGCGCTGGATAATTTTAAGAAGCTTCCGCTCAATGATGAGGAGCAAGCGCTTGTCGCTTCGATCGAATCTTTCTTCACGAACTTTTTCACCAATGTGTTTCCTACTTTTTCGAGTTATGCAAAGAACGGAGACTTTGAATCCCTGCGAAAAGCTTCGGCCAGTGGCGTGAATCAGGAAGTGAACAACCTGCTTACATACGCCGGGCGGTATCAGGAACAACACGATCAGCTTTTATATACGAAAAACCAACTACTGTTCGAAGAGTTGTCACAGCTAAGCACCTGGTTTCTCGTGTACTCGCTGATGGTGCTGGTGATCATGGTAGTAGTCACCATTCAAACTACGCGGGATATCGGCAGGCCGTTGGTTCGTCTATCCAAAAATGCCGAGCAGTTTGCCAATGGCGTTACACCTCTTTTGCAGGATTTGAACAGGGTTGACGAAATCGGCAGGCTCTCCCGCTCCCTCGACTATTTGATCAGGCAGATTCAGGCCAAAGAAGAAGTGCTCATGGCGCAAAACGAAGAACTGCAAGCCCAGCAGGATGAACTGATGATGCAGCAAGAAGAGCTACAAGAAGCATTGGGCAAGATGGAAGAAAACGAACGGTATTTGGAAAAGAAAAACCGTTTCATCCTCTCTTTGGCGAATACGTTGGATAAAGATGAGCTGCTTTCCAGTATCATTCGCAATATAACTGGAGTCATGGATGCCGATAAAGGTGTTATCGTCATGTTGAACACTGACAGGGATGCCGCTAGCTTTGGTGTTTCCCAGAACGTGCTGGAGCAACTGCGAAAAGGATTGGACGACGGTCCGCTCGTGCGAATCAAGGAGACGCACCTGCCGTATGTCCTGATCCGTGAAAGTACAGACGCTGAGCGCGGCTACAGGGAGGAAATTTCCCGAACTTCCGAGCTCTACCTTCCTGTATTGGATGCACATCAAACTATTGTGGCATGTATCATCCTCTCCCGTATCGATCGCAAATTCACGGAGCAGGAGCTACAAGTCATCATCGGGCTCGCCAAGCAGATTTCCTTGGCGCTCGACAAGCTCGCGATGTTTGAAGAGACAGAGCGACAGCGCAAAATGACACAGGATATGCTCGATTCTGTTCAAGAAGGCATTCAGCTCATTGATCCGAATGGAGAAACACTGCAAGTGAACCGAAATTTTTGTGAGCTCTTGTGCTACGACCATCAGCTCGCTTCGCAAGGATTTGACTTGGAACAGTTCCTTTCCCATCTACAGAGTCGAACCTCAGAGCCTGATCGCCTCATTCAGTATGTCAGAGCTGTCGTTTTAGACGAAGATGCCATTCCTTCTGGCAGCATTGTGTTTCAGATGACTGGACCGCAAGTACGCTATATTCAGCTCTATGCAGAGCCACTGTACCGGAATCAAGAGAAATGGAGTACCTTGCTCGTCTACCGTGACTTCACCAAGGAATACGAGATCGACCAAATGAAATCGGAATTCGTCAGTACGGTCAGCCATGAGCTGCGTACTCCTCTCGCCAGTGTGCTTGGCTTTGCGGAGCTGCTGTTAACGAAAGAGCTCAAACCCGAACGTCAACAGCGGTACATAGCGACCATTTATCAAGAAGCTACTCGCCTGACTGCGCTCATCAACGATTTCTTGGATTTGCAGCGCATGGAATCCGGCAGACAGACATACGAGCTAGAGAATGTTGCGCTTGATCAAGTCATTCGGGATATTTTCGGACTTTATCGAATCCAGTCCCCTCTCCATCGATTTGAACTCGATTTGCAAACAGAGCGAACTGTTGTTTATGGAGACCAGGCCAAGCTGCGTCAAGTATTTGTGAATCTGATCAGTAATGCCATCAAATACTCCCCGCATGGTGGTCATGTACGGGTGGGTTGTCGACAAGATGGGAATCACTTGCTCGTGGAGGTCCAGGATGAAGGGCTAGGCATTCCTTCCGAAGCCATCCCTCACCTGTTTACCAAATTTTATCGCGTAGATAACTCGGATCGCCGGGAGATCGGCGGTACAGGATTGGGTCTCGCCATTGTTCAGGAGATCGTCCATATGCACCATGGAGAAGTTGCCGTTACGTCCGAATTGGGCAAGGGTAGTACATTTACGGTTACTCTTCCACTGGCTGAGAACGCTTTGGCTCCTGGCTATCCAGCGGGAAGTGAAGAGGCAGTTTCTCCAACTGGTCAATGCAACGGAAACGTTGTGATCGTCGAGGACGATTTAAACTTAACCGAGCTGCTGCGTCATGAGTTAACGAGCTCTGGATTCCGCGTCAATTCCTTCTCTACGGCGTCTGAGGCAGTAGCAGCAATCGAGGAGCTGCGGCCGGATGCTGTCGTCCTTGACCTCATCTTGAAGGACGGCGAGAGTGGTTGGAAGGTCATTGAGGAGATACGCAACAACCCGGATTTACGGACCATTCCGATCGTGATCTCCAGTGCTTTTGAGGAAAAGAAAAAGGCATTTGATCTGGGAGCAACCGGCTATCTGATCAAGCCTTATCATCCAGATACCTTGTCGAAAGCGATTTTGCTGGCCATCACGAATCATGAAGCAATGGGACAGATCTTCATTCCCGACGAACAGTAAAGATGACAATGGACCAAAGAGGCTGCGGCGATGAAAGCGCGGCCTCTTTTTTTTACCTTCTACCAAAGAAAATCTTGGTATATTCATGAGCTTTCCATCACACATTAATAGAGGTTACTTTGTGCACTTTTGCCCTGCAAAGGAGGAGTTCATGTGTATTTCTCAAAAAAAGCAGTCGTTCCAATCGAAGAAGAGGAAACAGATGTATGGACGTGCAGTAACGAGGGCTGTACGTGCTGGATGAGAGATAACTTTTCCTTTGATAAGAGCCCGAGCTGCCCCTTTTGCCATGCCCGTATGGTAAAAGACACGCGCATGCTGCCGGTCCTAACCAATCACAGCAGCAGGCGGAACTCTTGAGCCCTTCTTTTCTTTTTCCTTGCGGGTATTCTTCCTCTTCTCTACAATAAGCTCATGACGTACGAATGTTAGAGGAGTATGCCCATGAACCGAAAAGAGATGGAAGATCAAGTAATTCAAGCCTACCAGCGCGACGAGGGCATGATGATTCTCGTTTTTGCCCAATGGTGTGTGAATCACGGTCTAGATGCACGCGAATTATACCACCGCGCTTATCCCGCTCAAGGGGAAAATACGTTACTCGCTCAAATGCTGGACAATACCGTTCCCAAAGAAGAAGCAGAGGACATTCCTGATGCGACTCTCCTTGGTGTATTGTCGCTGTTTGGCAATGACGATTTGGCGTTTGTGGTCAGTGAGACCATCGATGAAATGAAAAAGAATCCGAAATAATGTATGAAAGCCATACTCGTGCGAAAGCTACGCGCGCGGGTGTGGCTTTCTTTCTTTTTTGCCTTTCCAAAAACTCCCCTCCCCTGTCCAAATACAATTCAAAGAAAACTTTATTATCATAAAACCATTCACAGTTTATTGTTTGAGCGACAACGTCAGCCGACAAACGATGAAATGGAGAATATCGAAATGTATACAGATTCAAAAATCTTGAAATCTCTGTTTTACATCCAGCTCTTCTCAAGTTTTCTCGTTGTAGTCGGTCATTTCACGGCTTCTGCACTTTCTTTTACAGATCCCTTTTGGATCGTGGCCCTCAATCAGATCAGTCGCTACGGCACTGTCCTGTTGACGATCGCCACCGGTTATTTGACTGCTTATTCTTTTGAAGCCAAGAGCCCTACTGCTCGCGAGTTTTTTTCAGGGAAGCTTCTGTATATTTTTGTCCCTTATTTAGTCTCTGGTGTCCTGTACCATTACTTGTTGAAAAAAGGGATGCCTCAAACTGCCCAGGACTTTACGAACATTGTTTTAGGCAAAACGGGTGACCATCTGTACTTTGTATTTATGATTTGCCAGTATTACGTTTTTGCCTATCTGTTTCGTCGTGTGATCACCAAACGCAACATTTTGTCTGTCATTTGGATTCTGCTCGGTATTCAGTACGTGTACATCAACTACATCCATCAGGGCTGGTTCGGGCTCACCACGCGTCATATGCTCCCGAGCTGGATTTTTACCCTGTACATGGGGCATGTGTTGTATTGGTACCGTGAATCGATTCTATCCTTTTTGCGAAACAACCGTTCCATCCTGACACTGATGACGGGTGTTTCCACTGCGGCTGCGCTGTTTTTTGTTGTCTCAAACAAGCTGTATGTGGCTGTGCATTTGACTTTTGTCTTCGCCACGCTTCTGTCGTTTCTTGTGCTCATGGTCTTCTTTCTGGAACGCGTCGATCGTTTGCACATCAAGTTTCGAAAAGGGCTGACGTATTTTATTTTCTTGTTCCACTCTGCTTTTTTGATCATGTTCAAAGATTATCTGTTTGCGAAATACGGCGAGGTCGCTTGGCTGTTTGAAAACACGTGGTACTCGCTCTTGTACTTGCTCCTGATTATTGGGTGCAGTTGTCTGTTGGCGCTCATGCTGGTTTGGCTGGTAAACAAACTGGAGCGTATCTCCAAAACCATACGCCAAACTCGCAGGCAGCTTCAGGCTAGCAAATAAACAGCTTTTTCACAAAAAATGACCTATTCATGGTGCACGTCTGTTAACGATCGTGCCTTCATGGATAGGTCGCTTTTTTGTCCCGTTAGATAGGATGGCTCATCGACATCGAGCCACTTTTACATGTGTCACAGGGCTTGAATTGCATGGAAAATTTCGTCAACTGATCAGTAGACTCGCATGTGATCGTTCCCCCATGCCGCTCAATAATTTCTTTGCAGACGTATAAGCCAATTCCAGTACCGAGCTCCTTCGTCGTGAAAAACGGTTCAAAAATAACCGAGAGCAGGTCAGGTGGAATTGGCGATCCATTGTTGGAAACCGTAATCAAGGACCTGTCAGGCGTTTGGGACACCTCAATGACAATCTCCTTATCGCCTGTTTTTTTATGTAACGCATCCAGTGCATTGGAAATGATGTTGATAAACACCTGCTTCATCTCATCCTTGTAGCCTTTTAGTTGAAAGGTAGGATCGATACTGCATTTGATATCCACATTCACGTCAACGATATTCGGATAGAGGAAGGAAAGAATCTCATCGAATAACTCCCAAACGCTAAAAACCTCCATTTGTTTATAAACCGCTCCCTTTTTCGAGACCAGCAAAAACTGGGAAACCCGGTAATTCAATTGCCGCAGCTCATTTTCAATAATCTCTACGTAAGGGAGATTCGGATAATCTTCTTTTAACAAACGAGAGAATCCCATAATGGAAGTAAGTGGATTTCGGAATTCGTGGACGAAGCTCGATGCCATTTGCCCCAGGATCGTGAGCCTGTCTTTGTGAGAACGCTCGATAAATAGCTTCTTCTCTTCCAAATCGTCGTCCTTGAGATCGGTGTATTTAAAAACAGCGTGTACCAAAAATACATCAAAGCATTCGTTTATTTTTAATAAGGCAGGCATCAAAACGGCAGGCGTAAACGGACCTTTTTGGAGAAGATCGATAACCATTTCCCGGCCCATGCACACGTTGGATACAAAATCGCCAATGTTGGTCTCTGCCCGGTTTCGTTCATATGCGACCTTGTAAGCCAATTCTTTAATATCCTCAAGAGTGATTTCCGAACGAAAATATTCAATAACCATACGATACAGTGCTTGGCCATTCAGATGGATCAATCCCTTGTATTGATCACCGTCCGAAACCGCAATTCGTCGCTTGAATTCTTTTACGATCATTGCCTCGTGCTCGTCCAAATATACTGCCAAGTCATCCATCGGCATCTATCCCCACTCCGAATAATAGGCAAATCCCCTTCCAATCTATTATACTATCATCACCGTTAATTAACTAAATATTTTTACTACTTTAATAAAAAAGAATAGGAAAGGGAAAAGAAGCTACTTATTATCGTAGCTCCTTTTTGCCTACTACGCGCTTATTTTTATAATTGTCAAGGTCGCTCCAGCCCCTGTCAGAAGGGTAGCTGTTCCCAATAATCCGAACAGTTGCAGCGTGATTGTGGCTCCAGCGGTGAGATGATCGTTGGCGTGTAATGCGTCCCATTTAGCAAGATCCTCGAGCTAACCAGTAAAGCAACCGTCGTATTGATGGAATACGAAATCAAGTAGTTCCCTGCCGAAGGAACCGTAAATACCGTATTTGGGGCATTCACCGTAATGCCACCTGCTAACACCTGGTTGTTCGGTAGAGGGATATTCGTTCCTCCTAGGACTATGGATATGAGTGATCCTGAGGTATTGGCCCCGAAGGCGTTGATGTTGGTGAAGACTGTACCTGTCGATTCGATGGAACCGGTTTCTCCTGTGGCTCCGGTATCTCCCGTTGCTCCGGGAGTGCTTCGTCAGGCTGTAAGTGCGAGCAAAGGCGACGCTTTTTTTATGAAATTGATCCATTACACTGGTTCGCAAAAGCAGCAAGCTTTGCGCAACTTGAGGCTCTTACGTCACGAAAGAAAGCAATCCAAACAAGACCCGTGGTGCGATTACCATCTCGCAAACGAATTTTTTCGCGCTAAACAATTAGAGCATGCATTTACACTGGTGAATCAAGCAATGAAAGGCTTCTTGACCACCAAACAACCTCCTCCGTCGATTTGCTACAAGCTGAAATTCGATATTCTTTTCAACATAGCAGTATGCTCGGAGCATGGCCGGGAATTGCACGAGCTATTCAAATCTACCCCAATTACGTAGACCTTCATTTTTACAAAGGCGTTTTCCTTATGGAGCATGGTCTGTATGCCGAGGCGGTAAAAGCTTTCGAGTACTGCTTGGAGATCGGGGACACTCAGTGGGAGCATTTTAGTGAACAAGGAATGGGAAGCTTTTACGCTTTTCACTTTTTGGGACGATACATGGAGCGCATGGGGAAGGCACATGAATCCCTTGTCTACGATTTCACAGCGAGCTCCATACATGCTTCGTACTTCGCACAAAAGCGAGAGGTGGTGCTATGAGCGTGAAAACGCGCGTGCTAATCGGAAGTCCAGTTTGTCAGAAACCAGATGTTCTCCGGATGTTTTTGTTTTCGTTAGAAAGGCTATTCAAGTTCAAGCTTGACGTTGCACTATTTGTTCGTAGATGACAATAACGATCCGCTTTCGAGCAAAATGCTTCAAAACTTTGCAGATAAACACACGGGACAGGTCGACATTATCCCCGCTGCTGGCAGCCTCCATCCTTACACATGCGATGAGGCGACCCATTCCTGGAGCGACGCGCTCGTTTGGAAGGTCGCTGGATTCAAGGACGAAATGATCGCCCACGCCAAACACTACGATTACGATGCCCTCTTCCTCATCGATTCGGATTTGCTTCTCCAGCCAACCACTTTGGAAGTTTTGCTCGCCTCTGAAAAAGAGATCATATCTGAAATCTTCTGGACGAGCTGGACACCAGATACCTTCCCTGTCCCTCAGGTGTGGCTCAAAGATGAATACACCCAATTCGAATGCGCTCGCAATGAACAAATTTCCTTAGAAGAGCAATACCTGCGGAAGTACGCTTTCTACGGACAACTCCGTGCCCCCTGGGGTATATGAGGTAGGTGGTTTAGGGGGTTGCCCTCATCCGCAGAAAAGCGCTGCAAGCTGGCGTCAGCTTTAAGCAAATACCAAATCTGAGCTTCCGGGGAGAGGAACGTCATTTCTGCATTCGGGCTCAGGCTTTGGGCTTGTCCCTTTTTGGATGAAGCAAATCTACGGCTCCGCTCCTTTACGCGTGAAAACCACACGCCCTCCTGTGGTCAACAATACGATCCCCCTTGGAAACTAACCCATTATATGGTATGCTGGTGCCACGTCTATTTGGATGGAAAGGTACGGTAACTACGTATGCCAACAACTACTTTGTAATGGCCTAAAAAACTGGATAGCTTGCCCTTCGGAAAACAAACGGTTTTTCGCACAGGAGCAGTCTGCCCTTTTTTCCCATTACAAAGGAACGTAACGAAATCTGTAGGTAAGATCCTATCGGAGGTTCGCTATGGGGAATCTCCGTTTTTTTGTGTCCAAAAAATGACCTGGCCTACAGGACATCCAAATAGCAAGTGCGTTCCTTTCACTTTTTACACGAGGTGAAGGACCATGCATACCATCGAGCATACGTGGGTTTTACGTGAAAATCATGAAAATCAGCCAGTGCGGCGATATTGCAGCAATTGCGGGCGAACCGTTCTCTTTTTCGATACAAACGTCCGGCGCCACAACGCAAATGGCAAAAACATCTATCGCTTCGCTATCTATAAATGTGAAAAAAATCATACGTGGAACGAAAAGCTGGCCATCTACAAAGCCTTTACAGATCATCGGGAGGTACCAGATACGGAGTTCAGCGAAGAAATCTCGCCGCTCCCTCCTCTCCCCTTGCATGAATACCAGGAAAAAGGCGTTCAGGAAGTGACGATTCGGATTGAGAGCGCAGAGGCTCGCTTCCGACTCGACAAACTTCTGTCTGAACAAATAGAAGGCTGGAGCCGCAGCCAGATTGTCCGCAAAATCAAGGACGGTCACATTCGCCTGAATGAGCAGCAAACGAAGCCAAGCGCTGTCTTGAGTGCAGCGGATATCATTCAGATTTCCATTGAGTAAAAGTATGTAATGGGAAAAGTCGCAGACGGAATCTGCGGCTTTTCTTTTATTTCTTCAATACGACCGCTTTTCTCGGCTCGTCCCACTCCACTTGCAATCCAAGCAAGTCAGCCAGCTCTCTTGTTTTCGCAAAAGTAGTTCCCTGGTCGTTTACATAGGAGATTTCCTGTCCGTTCACAGTCACTTTTTGCGTGGAAGGCTCCCATTCCACTGCTCCACCCACTGCCTCCGCAATCATTCGGATGGGTACATAGGATACATCATCGATTAGTTTCCCAGTGGAAGTAAGTGTCAGTTCAACCGCGCACTTATCCACATCAGGCTGTGGTTTTTGTGGATAAGCTGTGAGAAACCTGTGGACATCCTGTTGAAACTTTGCCCATGCGTCCTTCGCTGACATTCCCGTATAATTTTGCGCGGTCGTATTGACGACAAAAAAGGCCGGGCAGTTTTTCCCCGTAATGTCGTAATGACGCCACAGGTGCTCGACTCCCCAGCCATGTCGTTTCAAGATATCCGCGGTCAGTGCCACCGTTTGCTCGTACATTTTCGCAAAGCTTCCATCTGCATTGACGCACATTTCAATCCCAATCGTGCAGTTGTTCGGATAGTTGCTCAATTTGGTCAAGGCGGCCTGTGAATAAGTTTTCGCCCCGACGTGGTAGCCCATCTCGTCCTCAGGCAGACAGCGAATGATTTGTTTGTCATCCACGATGTAGTGGGCGCTCGCTACTGTCGTTGGTCTGTTGAAGTAGTTTCGGTTTGCGACGGCATTTGCACCGCTGCGTTCGTTGGCCGTCCAGTGGATGACGACTCCTTTTGGGACGATCTTCTTTTTGGGGCGGGAATTTACGTTGGTCAAAAGCATCTCGGTGATTTTCATTGTTTATTAGGACTCCTTTCGTTTGGCTCGCTCAGCCTTTGCCTTGATTTCGGCACTGACTAATCTCTCGATAGATTTGGGCATCGGCCAGCCTGCGCGGTGGGCATTTGCGGTCAGGCTTGTCCACGTGTGGTAGATGAGGCCAGAGGTGACGCCGTAGAACAAGAAGCCTGGGGTGCCCATGACGCGGTCCAGGAGATTGGCTACGGCTGGTAGGGCCATGAGGAACAGGGTGCGGGGAATTCGGGAGAGGCCGTAGTCGGAGGAGTAGGATTGGTCTTTTTTGGCGGCGGAGATGCCTGTGATCCAGTCGAGGAGGATTAGGAAAAAGAGGACGATGAGGATGTCTTGGCGGTTGGTGCCATATAGATAGTGAAAGGCAGGCGACACGATTGCACCCGCTGTTGTCGCCCAGGCGTTTGCTGGGGTTGCGATGCTTTCTAAGGTGTGTAGGGGTTTCATGGTGTGTCTCCTCCTTTGGCTTACATAGCAAAAAAGGCCTCGCTTAAAACGAAGCCTTTTATTATTCTCGTGAACAATAGTGTCATAACAAAGAAAAAGCGCCCTTTCATATAAAAAGAGTGCTTAGGCCTTGTATGATTGTCCAGTGATTGTTTTAAACTCTTCTGCAGTGATCTTGCCGAAGGACACCACCTGTTTGAGCTGATCATCGGTTACCCAACCGCGGGTATAGTAGTACTGCCATTTTTGATAATCAGTCATTTTACAGTCCTCCTTGGGTCAATCTTCGTTCAAGATCAGCAATAAATTGGCTTAGCTCCTTGTTTTCGTTCAGTAATTGCAGGATCTGAAGCTCTTTTTCTACAATTTGTTGCCCGATGATTTCAGGCTCAGAAGGAGGTCGTGGTGGGTTCTTTATCTCGTCAATCTCTTGCTGAGACAGACCTTCTTCCCACTGTCCAGAGTTCCATTTTGCCTTGAACAATCCATCTGTTGGTTTAATTAAAACCAGGTCTTTTGGAAATTGATCAGTTGGTAAAAAATTTCCGTCAATCAATATCGGCTCAATGAAATAACCATCCTTGTCAATTCTGTACACTTGTATTTGCTTCATTTATCTTTCCCTCCTCACATACGCTTAGCTCGGAAACATGCTCCAGTGAGAACTACACGTATCCCACCCATTGGTATCGTGGTATTTGCATTAAAATGTAGTGACATGTCACCACTTCTGCCATCAATGAGGATGAATCCTAAATGAAGTTTCTCGGAGCTACTCAACTCTGTTATTACCACTGGTACCCTAGTCGCTATTATACTTTGCGGACGGTGAGAAGCCATTAGCGTAGCCATTACACTTCCTTGCGCAGGTGTATAAGATAAAGTAAGCTCCCCCATTAGCAAAACAAATCCAGCAGTACTGTTATTGTCCGCAATTAATGCGGAACTTGCGGCTTCATAAGTATTGGAGGTTGACCATCCGTTTTTGGGGGTTAACTCCCACTGAATAGTGTTAGAAAAAGATGTTGCATACGGCTCAATTTTATCTAGTTTCTTCTTATCGCCGCTACTCATAAACCCATGTATGGAATCAGTAGCTAAATGCGTCCCCATGTTATCTGCTCTCATTACTTCGCTATTAAGGAATTTGAACGAGCGATCTCCTGCGTTAGCTGATAGGATCAGATTCGACCCATTTTGTGATAAAACATCAAATCTATTTGAGTGGACATAGAGCGCCGTACGTTGATTTACGGATTCCGAGATTTTCGTTCCATTCGTAAGGTTCACTTCTGGAGCCAAGACGAATCCGAGATCACCCTCGGCGCTATATGGCGTCGGTTTTACCCCTGCTTCTAGCTTGATTTTGCGCCATGCAGCATTTGTAAGTGTTGTGCTTGGATTAATAGCGAGAATTACTTTTACTTTTACAGTAAGTGGTGGCGTTGTTGCTGTAAAGAAATAAAATGACCACTTTCTACCATTTTGCGCTGTTACATTCTTACTATTAATTAGTGTACCATCGGACTTGTAATACTGTACTTCTAAATAAATTGCGCCGGAAGTTATGCCGATTGTCTGCATTTCTCCTGACAATGAAATCGGGGTATTTTCCTTCAAATCAATAAAGTCGCTGCTCAAATAGGGATGCTCGTTAGCAGCGGCACCAACTCTTGCTGCGAAATAATCCCCTTCACCCTCGCTTCCTTTAACCACAGAAATCTTTTTCCCGCTTTGATCAGACCAACCTAAAAGTCCAAAACGACCTGTAGAGTTTTTCAATAGGTTTGGATTGTTTTGAATCTCCGGATTGCCTTGATGAAATACTTGTTGATTGTTAATCAATACCTTGCCAGCACCATTGGTTAAGAGATTGATGCCGCCATCAACTTTTTCGTTTGCCAGTGTGAAATCAATCGTTGAGTTATTTGGAAAACCTATATGAGCCTCTCTCTTTGATGGATTGTCTTTGTCCGGGTAAAATTGCAAAAACACATGATCATCAGGTGCAAATGCTTTAATAGATGGATGCCCATAAAAAATAGGCCGAATGGTATTTACTTTCTCATCCAAACTCTTATGAGCACTTTCGATACCGTCCTCCATATGGTTAAGCCGAACCTCATCTACTGGCGTACCTGCTATTTGGTTCCATGCGGGTAGTATCTTGGCTGTACCATCCGTGTTTTGTGTAATCGTGTATGTGTTTGGACGATCAACCAATCGATTAACATGCTGCTGTTTGTTGTAAACCACTCTATCCACCTACTTTCCAGTTCACTTCTATGGGAATGCTGATTGCTATTTCTTTTTCCGGTTTTGCTATATTCACGTTATCCTGCCAAACCACCTCGCCATGAAGATCTTTTACTATACGCTTCGTGATAAGACCCGCTTGTTTTGCCTGAATCCGAACGAGAATCGTTATTTTACTCGTACCTTGACGTGTCTTTTCTAAGGTGGCAGGGAACAAATTACCATCGATTTCGACCTCTGCTTGATGGAAAATCGATTCCAAGGCATTCGTTTGTTGCTTGAGAGCGTAATCTGTTAACATAAATCGTTCTCACCTCCCGCATAAAAAGCCCCACAATCTAGAGTAGTACTCTCGTAAGTCTGATAGGTTCCCAGTTTGAACTCTAGACGTCCACTTCGTCTTATGACGATTCTCTCTCTGTTAACATGAATAGGGCGCATCTGTTCAAACATATCGTGAAGCATGATTAAATCGATTGGTAGCTGAAGTGAAAATTCAAATTCAATTTCTTTTTTCGAAAAGTCTTCTGTCACGGAAATTAAATCACCGACTGTTTGTCCCAATGATCGAAGTATTGGCATCGTAAATGGGAGTCTTCCCCAGTGTTTTCTTTGAATGTTCTTTCTCCGATCATCAACAGGCATCAGTTGCTTGTTCCCGAAATAAATCCAATCCCATACATCTAATCCCCAGATTGCTGTCAGGGGTAAAAACTGTTGCTCAACGTCTGTACGTTTTTGAGAATGGGCGTCTATAGCGCTCATTGCACCCTCAAAATGAAGTTCAGCGACTTTATTCTCATACCACTGCTGCGGTAACATGCTTCGGTATCTTTCTGGGATCATACAGTTACCACCAAAGACAGTGTAGAGACAGAATCAGATGGTACGGTTAGGTTTGCTTTCTCACCGTTTAACGTGTATTCAGTGAAATCACTAACACCATCCACGAAAAACAGTGCCCCTAACTGTTGATACACAATAAGAGAACGCCCTTTAAGGTACGCTTTAATTTGTGTTGTGATTTGCTCCTTCACTTTTGTAACCTCCACTTCTGGCCGTACAACCAGACGAACTGAAATAGAGATTGGGAAAACCTTCGCAGGGAAGACGTTTAGGTCATGAAGAGCCTTTCGATTATCCTCTAGTTTTGTTCGTACTTGCTGTACTAACTCTTTAGATGCTGGCTGACCACTCAAGTCCGTAATGTAAATATCAATCGAATTGTCGTGACGCGCTTTCTCAACAGCTACAGCCCCTCCAACCCCCTCAGTGTTACGTGCCCACCGTTCGTAGTCAGCACGCCTTCCGTCCCCTTCTTCTGTGCGAGCTCTGTCTATCAAACGTTGTCTGTACGAAGCGTCAACTTCATCTTTATGTCTCAAAAGTCCGAAGAAAACTCCATTTGCGTCAAGATACTCCCCTTCGGCCCATGGCAGAAATCGCTGTAAAAAGCCATATTCAAATAACTGTTGCTGTTCACTGATCTCTTCCGCTAATGGATAAAGCAAATCGTAAAACAGTTCACCTTCTTCTGTCGCAGGTGGAGTTTCACCACGCTCTTTTGCAATGATCGCCATACGATTAGCTATTCGCTGATAAATCTGCTCAGGCGTCTCCCGAAGTATCGGCATCTCAGGCTTCTCTAACGTTGCCATGCATCCACCTCCATTCTCGTCGATCCACGCATCCCGGCAATCTCCACATGCAAAATAACCCGATTCCCCTCGTAATGGATATCGAGCACCTCCGCATGCTCAATCTCACTGTGCGCCTCCAACGCTTCTTGAACCTGTGCCTTAATCACGGACAAGGACAGCGCAGACCGCATTCGCCCTTTGTCGGCCAGAAAATCCACGCCATACCGCTCCGAGTAGATCGCATAACGGAACCGCCGTGTATGGAGGATCTTTTTCACCGTCTCCTCCAAGTACTCAACATACGTCTTGGTGCGCAAATATCTTCCGTCTGGTCCCTGCTTCAGCTGCTTCGTTTCCCAATCGAACCGATATGTCCATGGAATCGGCAATTCGGTTCCTAGCGCCAATATCTCTTCTGTCCCTTGCAACTGCGGAAACATCATTCCACCACCCCAAGCAGGAGGTATTGTTCGTTGTTGCAACGCAACAGGGCTACTTTTTGGCCCACATCCTCTGGCTTTAATTGGGCAGATCGTAATGCCGACAGCTCATACGGCTCCAATGGCGTCGGGTCCTCGTCCAGCTTTACAGACAAGGGTGACAGCGACAAAAGCTTGCCGAACTCCCCTTGCGTGTTCTCGATGCCGTCCTGTGAGTACCCTCTCAGTTTTGCAATAATGGAATGCATCCCTCACGTCCTCCTTTCCAATTGGAGATCCATTGTGTATTGACCGCCATGCCAACGCGCTTGGCAGCTAGTGACGATCCAATCCGTGATGGTTTTATTGTCTTTTTCCATGATTTTGATGAGCCACCCAGCACGCAGCCGCGCTGCATTTTCATCTTCGTGCCTAACCGATATCGAGCGTGTCTTGGGGATTTTTGACAACTCTGCAAGCTGCTTGCCTGCCATTCCAGCTACGTTTTTGTCCTCACCTGCGTCGATGACTTTTTGCATGCGCCCGATTTGTTTGACCAGACTATCATTTGATTTCGTTGCACTGCTCACAACCCGATCATCTCGGTAGCGTTCTACGGTCACGACGGTGTAAACTTCTTCAATACTTTCGCCCGTCGAACTGCTTGCGAGTAAACTGGCCTTGAACATCGGGATGATACTGTTTTTCCCCTCGGGCAGTACCATCAGCTTGTCGCGCTGGTATTGTACGAAATAGCGGATGCCTGTCTTTTCATAAGCTTGCTCGGTCAGCGAAGTAAAGAGAGACGTGTATGATTGGGATGGGATTCTCTCCTTAATCGTGAAACCAAAGGGAGGGCAGCTAAAATTGATACCTGCCGACTTGATGATTCGTGCAAGCTCTGTCCCTGCGTCCCCGTCCAGCTTGAGTCTGGAGATTTCGTTTTTTTGCAAATACCAGCCCAACTCGTATGCTGTGGCGGATAGATCGCCCGTCCGATCGTCTCGGTCGAAACGAACGAGCGGACCATGGAAAAGCTGTTGGGATTCTTTTAGCTCTGCACCCGTAAAGAGCATCAAAAAACCCGCCGATTGCAACGGCGGGCCTTCCTTGATTCTCACATCACAATTTTGAGCGATTTGTCCCCTGGCCGAGGACCAGGACAGCTCGGTAACGGCCGGGGTCAGGTCATAGCGGGTCTGTTCTTTTCCGTAAATGACTTTCATTTCGTCTGCCCTCCGTTACATCCTGTTTTCTCTTTCTAGCTTTTCGTGAATCTCTCTTTTCCTATCTTCCAACTTTTTGCTGTCTATCCGTGGAGCCGCTTGCTGCTTCTGTGTCTTCTTTGCTACCTTCCCGCTTGTATTCGGACGAGCTGGCTGCTGTTTTGTAATGACCGCCCCCGGGGATAGAAGCTGTGTCTGATTGCTCCACGTAATGAATTCGTCTTTGACAAACAGCGGAAGCTCAATTGAGCCGTGAAAATCGACATTTTTCCCATGAAATTTGCCGTCACATGGCCCGATGAGCACATTCCACGCCAGATCAAGTTCGTCTATAGTCAAAAGTGCTTCGGAGCCCGTTAAGCGATCCAATCCAGCAAGCCACTGTCTGGGCCCTTGATAGCCCTGCACCTCGACATAGGGAGCCGTACTGTCTCCGGGTAAGATGAAGTCAAAAGAGATAGACTTTGGGCGTCTGGAAGAGATCCGATTGCCGGACAATAACGTGATTGATGTCGTGCTTTCGATGTCGTTGCCGTAGCCGCGAAACTGGATCTCTGCAGGTGTGACTGGAAATGTCAGCCTATATTTTCCTTGCAAGCGGATCATGTCGTTACTCCTCCCCTCGTCTCTAGTGCATCCAGCAGCGAGCGTTCGATGATGTCTTTGATGCGTTGAGCGACAGATGGGTCAGTAAGCATTTTCAGCATGGTCGGGATATCCTGTAGCATGCCTTGTACATGTAAAGGTATCGAGATTTGTGGAATAGTGATAGAGACAGGCTGCGATTTTACTGGATCGTTGCTTACAGGTGAGAGATTGGGAATAGGAGGACCTGCTGGTATTGGTGGTTGCATCGTCGCAGATTGTGCAGGAGTATTGCCCTGCCACCACGACTTGATCCCGTCGTATAATGCTCCACCCACAAACGATCCCCCCATACCTCCAATCACCCCACCTACAACACCACCAATTGCTGTACCAATACCAGGTAACACCGAACCAATAGCTGCTCCAGTAGCCGCTCCCGCTGCTGCCCCTCCCCAGCCACCAAGCGCTTCTGCTCCCACTTGTGCTGCAGTATCCAGCTTGTTTTCTGAACCTGCAATAGCAGTTACACCTAGTAAAGTTCCTAAAAGAGGCACCCTTCTAAGTCCCCCTTTGAGCATGCTTTTCCAGCCGCCTCTACTTGCAGCTTTGCCGGTCTCCGCTAGATTGCCGGCTCTATCTGGACCAGGTTGGTTACCTGCTGAAGACGTAGCTGGGGCGCTGTTCTTGCTTTTTCCGTCTGTTTTGGCGATTTCTCGTTGGGAACCACCAATAAGAGTATCAGGTGTGTGTCCTGCTGTAGAAGCAGTTGGAGAAGCGTTTCGGCGCTTGCGGTCAGCTTTGGCCCCTTCTTCTGGCGCACCTCCAGTATCCGAACTAGGCTTATTGCCTCTTTGAGAGCTATCTGAAGCACCTTTTTTCTTAGATTTATATTTAAAAGAAGGTCTCAGTGTTGTCTTGCCATCACAACAGCAGCAGCCTTTGTTCCCACCTGCCCCCAAATTGCCTTTTTTAGGGGCAAGCGATGCGTTCTCGTTGGAAGAAGATTTCTCTTTTTTTCTGCTGAAAAAATCTCGTGTTGTAGTCAATAGACCTTTCATGGCCGTAACTGTACTGGCAAGCATGACACCAAGCGTAGAAAGTGCTGCAAAAGCGCCACCAACATAAACTGCAGCTAGCCTTGCCTCTGGGGACCAAGTGTTAAACCAGTTAAAGAATCCCGCGGTCACATTCGAAATCGTTACAGCTACTCCAGATAAATCACTAGCAATCTGTGTGACCGCGTCCATTGCTGCATTTTTCGCTGTGTTTTGCGCTTGCATCATCTTCATGAACTCATTCTCATTGACAGCGGCATCATAAGCCAACTGCGCCTCCGATGCATTCACTTTCGAACCAGTCGCACCTGTAGCAATTTTCTTTATTTCTTCCAAGCTGGACGATAACTCTCCTCCACTCCCTCCCAAAGCCGTCATTATATCTTGTTGTTTAGTTGGATTTTTCGGGTCATCCTTCATCAAAGATGTGGTTGTCAGTACTTTTGCTAAGGCAATGTTCTGAGCGTCTTTATCTCCAGTCGATAGAGCTGTTGTTAACCTTTTCGCTTCTTCTTCCGCTCTGGTCTTTGCTTCTTCCGCACTCATACCTTGGTTTACATATTCACTCTGGAATTGGCTAGTCAATGCGCCTTTAGCCGTTAACTGCTTCAACGCACCTTCGCGCAGAATACTAAATGACTTTGTATCATTCAAAACCTTCCCCATGGCCTCAAAACTCGTCGCCATTTGTTCAGGTGTTTTGAGAAAATTGCCTTTTTGAGCATTCAGTTCCGCCATCGCCTCTACGAACTTGAGGTTGACACTCGCCCCACCATTATTGCTCATATGCTGAAGCGCATTCGCCAGATTTTCTGCATTTTGTGTTTGAGTAGATGCCCCCATCGCGGCCATCATTTTCACGGTGTCCTCTGGAGCAAATTTGGTCGTAACATTGAGCAGTGCTGCTTGCTTGGCATATTGTGCACCATTGTCAGCATTGGCCAGCTCACCTTTGGAAATAAGATCCATTGCCTTAGAAAGGCTCATGTACGGATTGAGCGTGGTCATTTGTTTTGCAGTCTCTTCAAATTTCCTGATTTTATCTTCGGATTTCCCGCTGGCAGCATACAACGCACGCTCTCTAGCGACTAACTTTGCTTCGTCTGTTACTGACGCCATACTAGTTCCCAAGGCTACCCCAGTAACCAAGCCTCCGAGCCCGACAAGCTCCTTTTTCACTTCGCCCAGCTTGCTCATCATGTCCTTGAACTCAATCTTTGGCTTCGCTGTCATCTTGTCCAGTTTCTGTGTTTCCTCACGCAGCTTCCGCATATCCTGCTGCATCTGCGACATACCATCCGAAAACTCTCTCGCCATCTTGTGCATCTCTTTACTGGTTTCGCCCATGGCCTTCGTGAGCTTTTCGGTTTCCTTGACCATATTGGTCATTTCCTGACGAGCTGCTTTTAATTTCGCTTTTTCAGTTGCCATTCTTTCACCCCCTGTCCTCCCCTGATGTGTCTACATCCGCAAAACCGAGAAAAAGCCGGGAGACCTACCCCCCAGCCCTTTCCTCGTCCTCCGCCTCAATCATCTGACAAGCAAAAACAAACAGCTTCTGCTTGTACAAATCGACTTCGTACTCGAGTAGATCCGACGGGCGGCCTCTGCCTTTTAGAAAAGCGCGGCAAATATGCCAGGCCTCGCCGTCAGATCGGATTAGTTTTTTGCTTCTTCAATGGCTTCTTCTTCTGTCTGGGTTGCATTGACTACACGGACAGCATTGAGCAGCTTGGTGTAGCCTTCCGGATTGTCGCGGAAAATTTTCTCGACGAGCTCGTACTTAGTGCCCACCTTGTACGCTTTCTTCAGCTCTTCCTGATTCCAAGGGAAATCGTGCTCAGTGGCCTTCACTAAACGAGCATCGTTGTACAGGAACCAATCCGTTTTCTCGCCTTTGTCAGCCATACGTTCGCAATCGCGCAGCTCAGACAAATTCAATTGGCGAACCTTCCACTCGTCACCGTCGATGGTTACAGTGATTTCTTTTCGGGAAGCTTGTTCATTGGCTTTGGCCAAAAATTTCTCGAGTTTTTTTTTGTTCATAGTCAAGCACTCTCCTATTCCGTGTAGGTTGGTAATTCATCGAGGTAGTCCGGCTTTTCGATGGACATCCCTTTCAGGTCGTAGGTCGCGTGATCGTTGCCATCTGCTTTTGCTTCCCACAGCGTAATTTCGTCTGGGTTCAGCACGATGTTGGAAATGCGGACGCGTTCGGAGTTGCCCGCTTCCTTGTCCAGCGTCTCGCCGATCAGGAATGGGAGGACTGGGGTCTTGCCTTGCGTCAATTGATCGACGCAGTAGTATTTCAACGCAGCGTTGGTTGCGGTAATTTTCAATGTCACTTCTACATGCCAGTCGTTGACGGTCTGGATTTTTCCTTTTTGCAGACGATTCGTATCGCCGTACTCCACCTTGAGGACCATTTTGCCTTCCAGGGTACCGAAGATTGGGTCTCCGTTTTCATCGTAAATTTGGCAGTTCTTCAGTTTAATATCGCGTGCAATAGCCATTACAGCACCTCCCAGTCAATGTCAAAGTATTCGATGGCATCAAGCGGCTTCGCAGACAAGAGGAAGCCACGGCGATCCCCAATGCCGTTCTTTTGATCCGTAAACGTCCATCCCGTATCAATCGCGCCTTGCTGCTCGCGGACGGTCATGTACGCGTTGACGGCAGAGACAAACACCGCGCCGCCCAAATCGTTGTTAGCGAGCTTACCTTTGTATTTCTTGCCGACTTGGCTGATGTCGTTGACAATCTGATCCAGCGTCATGCTGACACGAATTTTTCCGTAGTCCTCGCGCTCATGCGTGCCTAGCACCGCCAGCGTATTGACGGCGCTCTCGATGATGTACACATCTCCGTCTCGGGTTGCGATCAGCGTACCAGAGCCCAGTGCACTCAAAATATCGGTGTGGCCCCAATCCTTGAGCGCTTTTTTCAATGGAACGACGACGGCCGTCAGTGATTCATGCGCAGGTGTCGCTGCGATCATGCCTGCTACCCATGCGGCCCACTCGAGGCTACCGTATACTTTTCCGTTGTTGTGCTGACCAGCGATAGCACTATTGACGACAAAACGGGCATTTTGCGCCACAGAGCGTTCGATGTGCTTCGCCATGTTCTCGTCTTCCGCCGCTTTGCCACCGATCACCAGCGTGCTGAGCTTCTTGTTTTGCGTGCGACGATCGCTCATGAATTGTTTCGCTGCCGCTTGTACAGCCGCATCGTCAAAAGGCAGATACATTGTGTCAAAATCAGCACCAGACACAGCCATGAACAGCTTGGTCGAGTCAGCTTGGGTAAGCGCTACTGTGCCACTTTTCGCTCCTGTCAGAGCTGTTTCTGGCATGATTGTTACGGCAGTCTCCCCCAGCTTTTTCACTCGTACATAATTGGATTGGCTCGTCTTTGCTGCCAGCTCATTCGCATCCGCAAACGAAAACTTCTCGGTTTGCAGCGGGCCTGTTACCTGGAGTTCTTTTTTACCTAGCTCAGATGTCGAGGCTGTGATGACAACCTTCAATTCGTTACCTACCAAACCCGGATACAGAGCCTCGACCCTGATTGCATCAGCCTGCTCATACGCTGCTTTTGTGGCTGTGCCATTCGTCATGCGGTACGCAAGAATCGTTGCGCCGCCTTCTGCTGCCAGCTCCACGGTATCGACCTTGCCAAACGTTTGCGCTAGTCGCTCCTCAAAGCTCCCCAGCTTGACGAGCTCATCTGGCGCACCCCACTCTGCTTGATACGGCACCAGTACGACACCGCTCTTCGGTACTACACGTTCTTTTGCTTTTGCGATCAGTTCGACCGTTACACCCGGACGTTCACGTTGAATGGTCATGCTTACACCCCGCCTTTGTATTTGGTCAGTCGGCTCTTTACTTGTCCTTCTGCCAGTAGTTGATCATCTGCTTCAGAAAAAAGAGCACCTGCTACCTCGAACCGTTCGGCTCCAAGGTAAGCGGCGCTCTTGATCCACTCTTGTTTGGTTTGCACAAGCTCTGGAGCCTGTGCTTGTTGTTCTTTTCGTGCCACTATGATCGGACCCCCTCTACATCAAATTCGTTGATTTTGTCTGTGGCCGCTCTCTGCACCGCCACGTTGTAGGTGAACTGGAACGCGATTTCCGTCCGGTCCTTTTTGTCCCGCCAAATACGCAAGGTGGAACTGTCGATCTCGATGGACAATCCAGACGTCTTGCCTTGATAGCTAAATTGCCTTTGGCGAAGATGCTCACGCAGCGGCTCAACTGAAAGCGGCTGATAGATACCCTCTACCTTTGGATAGTGGAGGACGATGGCTGCTTCTGAGACCACCTGATAGGAAGTGAGGCTTCTTCCTTCTTCACGGACCCCTTGTGTTAAAAGAAACGCGATAGGCGGCTGGAATCGCTGCGCCATCCAGTCGTCCACGTTCACAACAGTAGCCAGCTCTGGATATGCTTCATTCATCAGTTCAATGAGAACGGCTAGCTCACGATCCATCCAGCTTCCACCTCCCATACTTGCGGTATTCTCTTCTGTCTTCGTCACATGTCTCTTCCCCCCACTACTTCACTTCATTTGGCAAGGCATCCACGGCAAACACCCGCCGAGCAGGGAGCGAGTAGCCTTTTGGCTTCGAACTCGCAACATCGTGTGGCACCAATCGCCGTTTTCCCCGCTCGCCGGACATTTGAGTCGGCGGCGTACATAAAAAGCCACCCGATAGCTACATCGGATGGCTCGTATCTCTCTTACTTGTTTCGCTTGACTCAAGTATAACCGATCTGGAGGAAAAACCGGGAAAATGACCCGATGTGTCAGGAAGTGTCAACCTTTGTCAGTTTCAACATACTTGTGAAAATGAAAAGAAGCTGTCATCATCAGACAGCTTCTCGTCTATCGAGCTGGGCTCTGTTTTTTTATTATCCAGTCTGCTGAACCTGATCGCCATACATCGCCCACGCCATCTTCATGACGGCACTGCGCTTGATTTCATAATACCGCTGACGGGACACACCGATTTCTTTGGCAATCAGATTGTTCTTATCGCCATCCAGCAAAGCTTCGACTACCAAGCGTTCCTGCTCCCCCGGAATCGTCTCGACCGCTTTGTTGATCCGCTCGATTTTATCCTGCAAACTTTGCAGCCTCTTCCACTTTCGTTCCCGGCGTGCAACCTCCGCATGCGTCCTATCTCCTGTGGTGCCCTTTCCTTTTGGCAAGCCTGCATCCAATCCGTACTGAGAGACCATCCCTTCCCCCGCCTCGCGCAAAAAACGCTGGATACGAACGATCTCGATCTGCATGTAATTGTAGTCGCGGATTTCTTCCTCGGCCTTTTGCAGGAAATCTACGATGGGTGCTTTCTCATTCAGCCGGACGAAGCCTTCTTTTCTAGCACATACTGTCTTTTGCTGCCCTTTTGCCTCTTGATCCCGCATGTACTTGTCCCACTCCGGGCAAGAATCGATTTTTCCTACGTGCTTATCATGAACCTGGCAATGTGATTTCTTTCCCCAGCACGTTGCCGGACACACCTCGCATACTGCTTCCATGAAAACATCTTTGCTGATCAAGGCACTATTCCCCCTCGGTCATATATATGAAGTCCGGATGATTGCTTAACGGTTTTCGTTGACTCTTGCGCCTTTTCTTAATCTTTGAGACAAACCGATCTGTCCGATAATGACTCCGATCAATAAGACAACTGCTCCGATTAATGCTGCTTCTATCATTTCGTACGTATCTCCTTTGCATCGTCATTTTCTTGTATAATGAAAGGGGGGAAAGTGGATACTCACCAGTTGTATTCTTTGCCCCAAGCAATTAATGGGGATTCCGATCGTCAGTCGGAGTCTCCTTTTTTTCCAGTTGCTCTTTCTTTTTCTCTTTGTTTGCCTTTAATTGCAGATTGAACAGATTATTGATCCGAATCTGCAAATCTACCTGCTTAAACGTGACGATTAAAGCAAGGAAGCACACGACAACCGCGAGAACCTGAACGTAATCAATCGTCATCATAGCATCACTTCTCCACTGCGGATCGCTTCGAGCATCGCGGTTTTCATTTCTTGCATACTCTCTTCGCGAGGTTGTTTGATAAAGGAAGCAAGGTACTCCATGTCAGGAAGCAGATAGTCGAGGATGGTCAATACGGCCCGATTATCCCCTGACTGTGCTTTTTGGAGGGTCAGGCTGAACGAGTCAGCTTCTCGGCCAATTGGCGCAAATATTTGTTTTTGCATTTACTCACTCCTTGTCTGGTCATATTCAGTTTTTTGGCTACCTGTTCTTCTGTCATTCCTTGAATGACGACTTGCTTGATAATGATCCGGGCTTTTTCCGGGAGTTGCATCAACACCTCCTGAACGTACAGGTCCGACAGGTTGTCCTCGATTTCTTCCGTTCCCCGCATCCCCTCTGTGATCACCGTCTCCCTGTACAAGCGCTTCTTGGCGGCGTACTGCAATCGCCAAGCAATCCTCTTGAGCACTTTTCTGCAATGCTCTTTCAACTGCTCATCTGTCATATGCTTCACCTTCTGTCGTTTCCGAACATCCAATTGCAAAATAGGAACACTCGTTCTCTTTGTAGTACAAGTATCTCATACTATGGTAATAAGTTCAAGTTCTTTCCACCAGATTTTCGGAAATGATTTTTCCAGTTGACCCACTGCATAAATCTCAAAGAACACATCAAAAAACACGATCCCAAATGGAGATCGTGCCTGTGTAGAAGTATTACATTATCCTTACACAACTGATGTCCCTATTCTACAAAAGTACATCATTCTCATACTTTTTGAGTTTTATCTGCCCATCACGCAAGAAACACGTTAAATGAAGAAGGAGCTATTAAAAATAAAAAAGCAAGCCCCTCTCGCATTCACAACAGGAAGAGCTAGCTTGCTTTTCTATCTTTCGCACTCTTTTAATCCCAAATATTCGGACGTTCCACACCCATCGTTCGCATATAATCTAGCAGTTGACCGGTATGTACTGACTCATGATAGGCGATTCGCAGCAGCATGTCTCCAAGCGTGCGGACATAGCCTACATCAGATCGATCGATGCGGACACTCTCCAGATCACTCTTGGACAGCCCTCTGACGAAGCGGAGAAATTCTTCTCGATACGGCTTCGTAAAGGCCAAATCTTCTTCTACGGTCGAAAACTCTTTGGTTTCATACGGATTGGGGATGTCAGACAGGGCGGCGCTTCCCCGTTGGATCAAAATTTGGTGATACAAAAACTCACCCTCGATGACATGGCGAATCATTTCCCCGCACGTGAACGCTTTATCGTCAGGCTTCCAGTTCAGCATTTCTTTGGGAATTGCCTTCCAAACTTTGATGCTTCTACGTCTTACTTCCTCAAAGTTTAAGATTAAGAGATCATTCTCGTTCATGCCATTCATCCCTCCCCGTAAGCTCGTCCTAGTTTTTTTGATAGAGATCACATGTCGCTACGTGATCATTGACCATACCGGCTGCTTGCATATAGGCGTAGCAAATGGTTGAACCGACAAATGTAAAACCGCGCTTTTTCAGGTCCTTGCTCATCTTGTCGCTGATTTCGGTAGAAGCAGGCACATCCTTCATTTCCTGAAAATGATTATGAATCGGCTTCCCACCAACAAACGACCAAATATAGCTGCTAAAGGACCCAAACTCCTCCACAACCCGCAAATACGCGTGGGCGTTCTTCACGACGCCGCGAATCTTCAGCCTGTTTCGAACGATGCCTTCGTCTGTCAGCAATTGCTCGATCTTGGCTTCATCGTATTGAACGATTTTATCTGCTTCAAAGTTATCAAACGCTCTTCGATAATTTTCCCGCTTTTTCAAGATCGTGTACCAGCTCAGTCCGGCCTGTGCGCCTTCCAAATTCAAATATTCAAAGAGCAACCGATCTTCATACACAGGAACTCCCCACTCGTGATCGTGATAATCCATATAGATAGGGTCCTGATTCACCCAGCCGCACCGATTCATGGAAAGAAGCCTCCTCTATGTAATGCGAACATATATTCTTATATAAAGAATATACAATCATTGGGTATTCTGCAAGTTTTTCTTCACAAAAAAAGACCTCATCCATCTGAGGTCTCTCTGCAATCAAGCTGTTAAAATAATTGGCTTCCCCTTCGTTACAACGATGGTGTGCTCGTATTGAGCTACGTAACTCTTATCAGGCGTAATGAGCGCCCAACCGTCCCTGCCATCATCCACATATTCCGTCCCCGTTGAAATGAATGTTTCAACTGCCAACACGAGACCTTCTGTGAGCAAGCGTCTATCCTTTTTGTCATAGTAATTTAAAATGTAAGCAGGCTCTTCATGCAAGCTTTTGCCGATGCCATGACCCGTAAGGTTTTTGACGACTGTAAAGCCCTTTTTCCTGGCTTCCTGGTGAACAATCCGACCAATCTGGCTTAGCTTCGATCCCGCCTTTGCCGCATCCAATGCCTTGTACAGCGACTCCTCGGCGCATTGACATAAGGATTGCTTCTCAGGCTCGCCTTCCCCTACCACAATAGAAGCACCTGTATCGGCAAAATATCCATCCAGCTCTGCCGAGACATCAATATTGATGATATCGCCATTTTTCAGGACAGTTTCATCAGGGATACCATGCGCAACAATGTGATTGACACTGATGCACGTATGCCCAGGAAAATCATAGGTGATATTCGGTGCAGACCGCGCTCCGTACTTTGCCAAGATCTCTCCGCCAATCTGGTCGAGCTCTTTTGTTGTCACGCCTGCTCGCACGGCCCTTATCATCGTCTCTCTTGCCTCTGACACAATACTACCAATCCGCTTCAAGCACAGCAAATCATGTTCATTTTGAATCGACATGTGTTTCCCTCCTTTTTGCATATATCAGTGTTTACCCGCCATTTTTTCATTTGAACATTTTTCTTCACCAATCGCAACCACAGAAAAAACAAAGAACCCCAGAAGCATCCTCTGCGGTTCTTATCTTACGAAGCTATGCTGGATTCAATGCATACATTCCTTGCGCTATGGTCGACTGTTTTTGAATAAACCCGATGGAAATTCGGTTAAATTCTTCTGGCTGATCGACATTGACGACATGACCACAGTCAGCGACTAGACTCAACTGTGCAAATTGTCTTTTTTTCACACGCATCTGGACGAACGGCAAAAACATATGGTCTTCGTCACCCATAATGAACAAGGTAGGGATGGGAGGCTCTTTATCAAAGAGGGTTCCTAGGAAGCCATTAATGCCTTTTGTCAGCTTAAACCATCTCTTGAATTCTTTTTGACAAAGCTTTTTGGCTTCGCGGATAAACAAGGAGCGCGATTCTTTATGACGCTTGCTCGGCATGATCACCCATGCAAACAGTCGATACAGCCACATGTACGGGATGAAATGCTTGACCATATTCCCCAATGTGATCAGTACCTGCGACCGCACGTTCATGTGCGTCACTGCTCCTGCCAAAACCATAGAGCGCATTCTCTCCGGGGCCTGCTCCGAAATAATCTGCACGATGATCGTTCCCAAGGAAATCCCCACAAAATGGGTGGAAGTGATTTTTAAATGATCCAAAACCTCAATGATATCTCTGCTGACATCATCAAAGGTATATGTTTTGAACAGCTTGCCTGGGATGTTCTTAGATTTTCCGTGACCACGCATATCTACTAGAAGAACATTGAAATTCTCTTTGTATGCCTTCAGTTGTTTATACCAAATCGATGAGCTGCCCCCTGCCCCATGGACAAAAGTCACCCATTCGCAATCTTCACCACGTATGTATGTCTTATAATGGATCACTAATATCCCCCCACCAGTATTATATAGGAGGGATGTCCCAGGTGAAAGGATTACCATAAAATTGAAATTTTTGTGTACATAGAGTCAGCTCGGTTCACTTCAGTTTCTCTACCAAAAACCAAACGACATTGGAAATGAGTAAAGACTGACCAATTCCAAAACTGAGCCCTGTGAAAAAGCGCAGCTTGTTATTGCTTGTCCGCCACTTCCATTGTTGGGTATAGCCATCAATGAGCATTGGCAATAACAGGAATCCAATCAAATAGTAAGAGGTCACGATATGCATCCCTACAAAAACAGGCGCCAGCAGGTATCCAGCTAGGATCGAAACACATCTGGCACATAGCGGCATTTTTTTACCCACTATATAAAAGGAACGATCTGGGCGCCGATGACATGGTATCCACTGCAAATTGATCTTCATCCACTCCCTCAATGTGAGCAATCTGGCTTGCAATCGCAATCGGGTGTATTGCAATCTGGAACCAGACAATCAATGGGAAGATAGTTGCAATCCGGCGAACAATTT
Source organism: Brevibacillus sp. MS2.2 (assembly GCF_013284345.1). Lineage (NCBI taxonomy): Bacteria > Bacillati > Bacillota > Bacilli > Caryophanales > Paenibacillaceae > Brevibacillus > Brevibacillus sp. MS2.2. Next base: position 3,399 of record NZ_JABSUZ010000032.1, on the reverse strand, counting down.
TTACGCTTTTTCCGGTTTGTTGAATAATAGAGGATCATGCTAATCAATACAAGCAGACCAAGTATAATCAAGACTGCTCCTGTTACATAAACCCCTTGATACAGAAATACGCCTCCCGCTATCCATGCGATCATGCAAAGCGTTAATCCAACAAAAAACAGATACATCCTCTCCCTTCATTTCTTTCTACGTCAAAGAGTATCTGCAGTTTCACTGGGCTGTATGATCGCAAGCAAAATCATCTGCCTGGCAGGCTTGTCATTGCATCGAAATATTTATAACGCTTTGTACATGTATATTTGAGCCGATAAACCGGGAACGGAACAGGAGCTTTTTCTCTTCTATTTGAATCTCTATTCTCCACTTGTACATATTCCAGTTCCATGTCAAACAGGCGTAAGAAGCTCTCCGCTACCCTCCGAGTAGAAACAACAGAGGCGGGATCGGGAATCTCCTTGTTTTTTCGGGCATCGTGCTTGTAAAAACCCGTTACCTGGCCTGTCCAAGGATTGACTTTTACTGTGTAGACTCTATTTGTGAGTACGATTCCTTGTCGGCGCTCATAGAAGTAATAGGTATTTCCGGTACCACGTAAAAAACACAGTTCATAATAGTGAAGCTCGGTAATTCCCCGCTCGATGTATTTCTCCAAAAACCTCTTTGCAATTTGCAACGCATCGTGCTCCGAAAGCCGTGGCGCTATATATTCTATTTTTTGGTTAACCGTAAAGGCAAGCAGCTCGTTAGTCGTTCGATTGAGTGTAACCCATACAACATCAGGATCGTAAACAGTTTCAGCCTCCTCATCTTCTGGTAATGGCCAGAAATAATGGATAGTAGAAGGCCAACCAGGTTCCCGCGCTTCGGCAACGAATCTGAAATATCCGCTCATTGGATTGAAAGTTTCCCCATCCTCATTCGGAGTCACAAGTGTTTCTCTTTTCATCCCTGGATGAGTCAAATCTATTTGAAAATGTTCCTTTACCCACACCTCAATCTCCTGCAAGTTTGCGAAAACAAGAGGTTCCCCTTGGGCTATGATTGGGATGACCTCTGAGTGTTTTTCTACAAGCCGTCTTCCCCCTGTGACCGTCTTTGCTATTTGTCCTGTCTTTGCATGAATGACAACATAGTCCAGCGCTGCCTCATCAGGGATATACTTGAGCTTCCCTTCTTCCTGTTCATCGTATATGAGCATCATGTTTTTCTCCAATAAAGCAACGTACGCTTGTTTTGCCTCCTCCTTTGTTATCACTTCTGGCTTGGGAGGCTTATGTTTGCGATCAAAATCGTGAAATCCGCAGTACTGTATGTCTACCAAATTTCCCGACTCGTCTAAAGCTATTCTCAAAAACACATCTGAATGCGGAATTCCATGAAAAAAATAACGATAATATAGCTCCCATTGCTTTCTCACGCTACACTCTCTCAATGTTGCTACATGGTCTCTTACCATTTCGTTCAGATGATCTCCGTATAATTTTTCCGCTACTCCTATGGCCCGCTCCGTCGCTGACTCGGCATCGATTGGTTCGCCAGAAGGTAACCATTCTCGATCTTTTTTATCCAAGTCGAAATCCGTCACATAACCAGTTTCTTTGTCTATCTCCAGTTCTGTATGGTTATGACCTACTCTGATCTCCCAAGTACTCCACTTATCGCGCGTTTTGATTCGCTGCTGAGACAATTCAAGCATACCGGGAAACATCGCAAAACATCTCTCCATCGTCTCCCGAACTGCTTCTGTCGGATATGTAATCATCTCTTTCCCTCCCGAACGAAAAAACCGTCAATGCAGACACTGACGGCTTTCTCTATTTAAACACTAGATCTTAATCATCATCACCATCATCCAGGTCATCATCGTCGGTGTCGATGTTGCTCGAGTCATCACTTGAAGATGAATCCGCCGGAGCACTGCCATTTTTATCAGCCGGTATCAGATCATCATCGTCATCATCATCGGTAGAGCTATTGTCGATGGTGGTCGTCGAAAGTACTTTTCCAGTAATGGCATGTATGCGTACATCTACCGTTTTGGAGTCTTTTATCGTAATCACCCGATAGACTGCTCCACTCTTTGTCTCGATTAAATCAACATCATCGATCTTGCCGCCGCTTGTTCTTTCCGTCGCAATCTGTTTCGCTTGATGTTCGGTAATTTTGGTCTGTGGCTGCGCTGGCGGATTCGAGCTTTGATTCGGCTTAGGCTGCTGCTTTGTTGGAGTTTGGGTTGTAGCTGGCTGTTGTTTTCCTGGCGCAACAGTCCCCACCGTCCCCGTACCTGCTGGCTTGGTCGCGTTGCCCGAAGCATCCTTCCCTCCGTTATTCGGTTGTGGCGCTGTACTGGCTGTCGGATTCGAACCCAGCTGCGTTGGATTCGTCGCCGTTTCATTTGCCTTCGGCTGCGCAGTGGCTGCGACCAAGGAGAGCTCCTTCAAATCAATAATTTCGCCCGTATGTGCATTCACCATCACACTATACGTTCCGCGCTCATTGAGGAGTTGGAGATTGTAAATGCTGTTTTTTCCTACATCCGTCATGGAAATCGATTCAATCTTCCCCGGGTAGCGGGCCGTCACGATCTGTTTGACTTCCTCCGCTGACAATGACTGCAAATCCATGCTCGCGAAGATCCGTTGCATGCCAAATGCCGTAGTGACCAGCAGAAAACTCGCCAGCAGCCCTATTTTCCATTTTTTATTCATGCGTACCTCCTGCTATTTCTTAGCCTGCCCCGGCAGAAAAACGGTCACGAGCGTCCATTTCCCTTCTTCGCTATCCAGTGCAATATCGCCTTGATGGGCATCAACGATCTGTTTGGCAATGGAAAGACCGAGTCCTACGCCCCCTGTTTCGCGGCTGCGGGCTTTGTCTACACGGAAGAAGCGATCAAAAACATGCTGCAAATCTTCCTTGGGAATCCCCATTCCGTAATCCTTTACCGAGAAATAAGGACGGTCCCCTTGAAGCCCCACCCCAACCTCGATTTCATTGGAGCTGTACTTCATCGCATTGTCGAGTAAAACGACGAGCACTTGTTTTAGTTTTTGTTCATCGGCTATGACGAGAACCGATTCGTGGTTTGCGCCCAGTTGAAAGGATCTGCCATACGCATTGGTCAATTGAGCAATGGTCGTTTGGCACATCGGAATCAAGTCGATTTCTTTGACATCCAGATTCCATTCGGCGCTGTTGTTTGCGAGAAGGAGCATTTGATTGGTCATATCCTTCATACGCACGGCTTCTGAATAGATTGCTTCCACCGACTCTGTCAGAACCTCCGGCTTTTTCGTCCCCCAGCGCTTCAATAGCTTCGCATAGCTTTCTACTACGGTCAGCGGCGTTTTCAATTCATGGGAAGCATCTGAGACGAACTGCTGCTGCTTCTCGAAGTTT
>NZ_JABSUZ010000031.1:0-72118 GCF_013284345.1 Brevibacillus sp. MS2.2 | reverse complement strand
TTCTTGCTGATGACAGCAGGAAGGTTTTTTCGTGTAGATGTAGATAAAGCAGTGGCAGGAAAACTAATACAGATCCGACGGCAAAGAGGGAAGGGGCATCCGGTGATTTCGGTGAAAATGTCTTCGAATAACCGAGGGGAAAGTACTCATGTGGTTATCCAAAAAATGTTCGACCAAATAGCGCTCAACAAGTCCGTGAGACATCGTTAGCTCTCCCCACCACTCCGTTTCATAGCGACAAAGCATGCTGAGTAAATAAAGCAGCAAGTAATGACTGGCCCATTCGGGAAGAGGTAGAGAAGAAGCAGAACCATTCCAGAAGAAGAGTACGTTCTGATGCAAACGAAATAATGGGTGTTGATCCAGTTCAGACAGGGAACACTGAGGAAGGGTCAGTTCCTTTCTGTTTTTGTTATTTTCCCAGTCCAGTTTTTCCAAGTTACAAACAGATGGAGCCAACCTGCGAATATACTGGATAAACGTCTCGGTTGAATAGGATAGTGGCCCGTCCGTTTTTTCAGGAAAGGTAATGCGAACTAAATCATCTTGACTTATATCGTCAATTTTTAGCGTTAACCAGTTACGCGGTTTATCCGTAGCAATTCCGTAACTATCGCTGACGCTGGGGATGGATGAAAATAAGTCATGGGCTGAATAGCGGTCTTGTAACGGCACAAGCTGGAACGCGTGAGCTAATTGTGCAAAAAACCCTTCCTTTTGTGGACGAACTTCGTCTTCCATTAGCATATAGGCGTTTCGTTTAAGCTTTCGTGTCGTGACACCATGTTGAAGAACACGACTGTTTTGGGGATAATACGGATCACGAGTCAGTAACATCGCCTTCAACAAGTGAGAGCAGCCATAAAACAGCAGCAATGGCTGGATGGACAAGTCAGCAACAACGGAAGTGGAATAAAAATGTCTGGCTTGTCTCCATAGATACAGGAAACGCGAGCTTTGTTGAAATGCTAGTCGCTCCGCATGCTCGACACCCATGTCACGATAGCAGGCAGCCAAATATTTACGTGCAGTTGGTTCTGTTTCAAAATAGCGTAATGTTTTCCAAGCGTTATCCATGTTACCCACCTTTACCAATTTTCGTAATATGGTTAAGTTTCCCTAATTGTTTTTTGATTTATCTGTCTAATAGAATCTATAACCGAACGATATACTCATTTCTTGACAGTAAATTAAGCCGTTTGTTAAACTGTCTTAAACTATTCGCCGAGAGGAGCTTTCAACTGTGCGGGAAGACAAATTTGTTAAAGAGGGCTTAACGTTTGACGATGTATTGCTCATTCCAGCAAAATCTGAAGTTTTGCCAAGGGATGTTGATCTACGAGTACAATTAAGTGAAAATGTGAAGCTGAATATCCCTCTGATCAGTGCTGGTATGGACACCGTAACGGAGTCTGGACTTGCAATCGCCATGGCTCGCCAAGGTGGTATCGGGATTGTCCATAAAAACATGACCATCGAGCAACAAGCAAGCGAAGTAGATCGTGTAAAACGCTCTGAAAGTGGCGTTATTACCAACCCATTCTCTTTGTCACAAGAACATACTGTCGAAGAAGCGAATGCTCTCATGGGTAAATATCGTATCTCAGGTGTTCCGATTGTCGATGCGAATCAAAAGCTGATCGGAATTCTCACCAACCGCGATCTTCGCTTTGTACATGACTTCTCCATCAAGATCAAAGAGGTTATGACCAAGGAAAACCTGGTGACGGCTCCTGTCGGTACTACACTGCAACAGGCAGAATTGATTTTGCAACAACATAAGATCGAAAAGCTCCCGTTGGTGGATGAGAACAACACCCTGCGTGGACTCATTACGATTAAAGATATTGAAAAAGCCATCCAATACCCAAATGCAGCAAAAGATAACCAAGGCCGCTTGCTGTGTGGTGCTGCTGTTGGGGTATCTGCAGACACGTTTGAGCGCACAGCTGCACTGGTACAAGCTGGCGTGGACGTATTGGTGATTGATACCGCTCACGGGCATTCCAAAGGCGTAATTGAAACGGTAAAAGCCGTTCGCAAAGAATACCCAACGCTCACCATCGTCGCGGGGAACGTTGCAACTGGACAAGCTACTCGCGATCTGATCGAAGCTGGGGCATCTGTGGTGAAGGTTGGTATCGGTCCTGGTTCCATTTGTACAACTCGTGTCGTAGCAGGTATCGGTGTTCCGCAAATTACAGCGATCCACGATTGTGCACAGGTAGCGCGAGAGTACAATATTCCAATTATTGCCGACGGCGGCATTAAATACTCCGGTGATTTGCCAAAAGCAATTGGTGCAGGTGCTTCTGTGATTATGATCGGCAGTCTGTTCGCTGGTACAGAAGAAAGTCCGGGCGAATTTGAGATTTTCCAAGGTCGTCGTTTCAAGGTATATCGTGGAATGGGATCGATTGGCGCGATGAAAGCCGGCAGTAAGGACCGTTACTTCCAAGAGAACGCACAAAAGCTCGTTCCGGAAGGGATCGAAGGCCGTGTTCCTTACAAAGGCCCATTGGCCGATGTTACGTATCAGTTGATTGGTGGACTGCGAGCAGGTATGGGATACTGCGGAGCAAAGACCATCGAGGATTTGATTCAAAACTCCCAGTTCGTTCGTATTACCGGCGCTGGCTTGCGTGAGAGCCACCCGCACGATGTACAAATTACAAAAGAATCACCTAACTACTCGATTTCTTAAGCGGAAAATAGTACGGAAGACCTACGTCCCCTCTCTTTTAAAAAGAGAGGGGATTTTTACTAGCTACTAACATGTGGAAATAGGAGGAATCTCGCTTCAAGCTACCCTGCAAACTATGGTACACTTACAATTGTGTGCTTGTTTCATGAAAAAATAAAATCGACAGAAATAGGAGAGTGAGAGATTACATGAAGCGAAAGACATGGACAAAGCGATTGACAGGTCTGTTCCTTTCTGTCGCTGTTTTTGCTGCAGCAATGGGAGGAACGGTTTCAAAGGTGGAAGCTGCCCCTGTAGCATCTCAAGCGAATTTACAACTGGAAGCGAAGTCTGCCATTCTTGTTGAGGCATCAACGGGAAAGGTTCTCTATAGTAAAGATCCTGACGTAGCACTTCCGCCTGCGAGTATGAGTAAAATGATGACCGAATATCTGGTTCATGATGCCGTCAAGCAAAAGAAAATCAAATGGGATGATGTCGTCCCTGTAAGTGAATATGCGTTTTATATCGCTAAAATTTCTGATTCGTCTGGTGTGTACTTGAATTTAGGCGAATCCTTTACGGTTAAACAATTGTACGAAGCGATGGCAATCGTATCGGCCAATGACGCTACTGTACTTTTGGCTGAGAAGATCGCAGGCAGTGAGCCAGCCTTTGTTGAACTGATGAACAAAAAGGCAGCAGAGCTTGGTATGAAAAATACTTCGTTCGTCACTTCTACTGGTTTGCCAGCCAATGAGTTGGGTCCATACTCTGTTCAGACCGAACAAACAGAGAACTTGATGTCTGCTCGTGATTCAGCGATCCTTGCCCGTGCTCTGATTCACGATTTCCCGGATGCGTTGGAGACCTCCAAAAAACCAATCTTCACCTTCCGTACAGGTACACCAAATGAGTGGAGCAAGAAAAACTATAACTGGATGCTGCCTAGTCTGATCAGCTATTACCCAGGTGTAGACGGATTAAAAACGGGGCATACAAATGCAGCAGGTTATTGTTTTACAGGTACGGCTGTTCGCGACAACATGCGTTTGATTAGCGTCGTGATGAATGCAAGCACCGACACAAAGCGTTTTGCTGAGACGAGAAAACTGTTTGACTACGGTTTTGGCAATTTCAAACTCACAAAACAAATGGACAAGAATGTACCTGTCAAAGGATTTGAAACAGCTCCTGTCAAAAACGGTGTAGAGGTAACTGTACCAGTTGTTACAGGCAGTGAAGTTAATATGATCACAAAAACCGGTACGGAAGCAAAATACACACCAACTGTTACCTTCCAGGATCTGACCGCGCCAATTACGCAAGGACAGGTTGTCGGTAAGGTCGTATTGAAAGAAGAAGGCGTGAAGGATACGGATTACTTGCAGCCTGAAGACGCAGCAAAAGCAGGTGTGGATATCGTAGCAGGACAGGCAGTAGAGGAAGCCAGCTGGATTCGTCTGTTCTTCCGCAGCATCATAGAGTTTTTCAGCAATTTGTTTAGCAGTGGAACAGGAAATTAAATAACTATTGTTTTCCCCTACATCTATCGTTTACAATGACGGTAACTGGAACCATAACACCGCATAACAGTTTCGGTTCTGACTCATGATGTAGGGGGTATTTGTAATGGTACAAGTAGGAACGTCCCGCGTTAAAAGAGGTATGGCTGAAATGCAAAAGGGCGGCGTCATTATGGACGTCGTGAATGCTGAACAAGCAAAAATTGCAGAAGCAGCGGGTGCTGTTGCTGTAATGGCTTTGGAGCGTGTACCGTCTGACATTCGTGCAGCTGGTGGAGTTGCGCGTATGGCTGACCTTAGCATTGTAGAGGAAGTACTGAATGCTGTTTCGATTCCTGTTATGGCGAAAGCTCGTATCGGTCATTTTGTTGAAGCGCGTGTTCTCGAGTCTCTGGGTGTAGATTACCTCGATGAGAGTGAAGTACTCACACCAGCAGATGACTTGTACCATATCAATAAAAAAGAGTTCACTGTACCGTTTGTATGTGGTGCCCGTGATCTGGGTGAAGCGCTCCGCCGTATTGGTGAAGGTGCATCCATGATCCGCACAAAAGGTGAGCCAGGAACCGGAAACATTGTAGAGGCTGTTCGTCATATGCGTACGATGATGTCCCAAATCCGTAAAGTGCAAGCCATGTCCTACGATGAACTGATGGCGGAAGCTAAAAACCTGGGTGCCCCATACGAACTGCTTGAAGAGGTACACAAAACAGGTAAGCTGCCAGTCGTAAACTTCGCAGCAGGTGGAGTAGCAACACCAGCAGATGCTGCCCTGATGATGCAATTGGGCTCCGATGGCGTGTTTGTAGGCTCTGGTATCTTTAAATCAGAGAATCCAGAGAAGTTTGCTCGCGCGATTGTGGAAGCGACTACCCACTACACGGATTACGAACTGATTGCTCGCGTATCCAAAGGCTTGGGAACGGCAATGCCAGGAATCGAAATCTCCAAAATTCGTGAAGCTGATCGCATGCAAGAGCGCGGCTGGTAAGGTGAGTAGCATGAAAATCGGCGTACTCGCTCTACAAGGAGCTGTAGCAGAACATGTGCGAATGCTAGAAGAGGTTGGTGCCACAGCCGTCCCGGTCAAAAAAGTAGAAGAACTGGATGACCTCGACGGGCTGGTCATTCCCGGCGGAGAGAGCACCACGATTAGCAAGCTGATGCACAAGTACGGATTCATGGAGGCGGTTCAAGAGTTCGGTAAGGCGAACAAGCCGATCTTCGGAACTTGCGCAGGAGCGATTCTTCTGGCAAAACAGATTCAAGGACAAGACGATTGCCATTTAGGCTTGATGGAGATCAAAGTTGAGCGGAATGCCTTTGGTCGCCAAAAGGAAAGCTTTGAAGTCTTGATGCCTGTTGCGGGTGTGGCAGCAGATTACCCGGCAGTGTTCATCCGGGCACCGTATATTATGGAAGTGGGAGAGAATGGTCAAGTCTTGGCGAAGCACGAAGACAAGATTGTTGTCGCCCGAAGCGGTCACTATTTGGCAGCAGCCTTTCATCCAGAATTGACCGAAGATACAAGACTGCATAAATACTTCCTCGACATGGTCAAGGAATACAGAAGCTAGTTGTCATATCGGAAGATCGGCCGTTAAAAAGGCGCCGATCTTCTTTTTTCTGTAAAGATCGAGGTGGGCTGCTCTTTACATACGTATAGAACCTGTAGTACAGTTAACAATAATAGTATTCATGAATGAGAATGCGATGATGAGAACAAGTACTTCACAAGAGCCAGGCCTAGAGAGTCGGTGGTAGGTGCAAACCGATCCGGTCATGTGAAGGAATCCATCTCGGAGTGGCAAAGGAACAACAACTTTGCCCGGAACCGTCCCGTTATGACGGAAGAGTGGGCATATGCATGAAGGATTGCTGCATGTGTCAACGAGGGTGGCAACGCGGGTATACAACACTCGTCCCTTACCAGGGGACGGGTGTTTTTTGTTTTTTTCAATACGATTCGGAGGGATTTACACATGTTGGACGTAAAAGTATTACGCCAGGATTTGGAAGAAGTAAAACACCGTTTGGCTCACCGCAATGAAGATATTTCTGCGTTGGATCAATTTGTGGAAGTAGATGAAAAGCGTCGCGAAGTCATCCAAGAAGCAGAAGCGCTGAAAAATAAGCGTAACACGGTATCCGAGCAAGTAGCGGTTATGAAACGCAATAAGGAAAATGCAGACCATCTGATCGCTGAAATGAAAGAAGTAAATGAGCGCATCAAGGCTTTGGATGAAGAGCTGCGCCAACTGGATGAGCAGCTGGAGTTCATTTTGCTGAGCCTCCCGAACCTGCCGCATGAGAGCACGCCGATCGGTACGACAGAAGACGATAACGTGATTGCCTGGACATGGGGAGAGCCACGTGCATTTGACTTCGAGATTAAGCCTCACTGGGAGCTCGCTAGCCAAGCAGGCATCCTCGATTTTGAAACGGCGGCAAAAGTAACAGGTAGCCGTTTTGTTTTCTATAAAGGCATGGGAGCACGCCTGGAGCGCGCACTGATGAACTTCATGATGGATTTGCACTCGAATGAGCATGGCTATGAAGAAGTGATCCCGCCGTATATCGTCAACCGTACGAGCATGACGGGAACGGGTCAATTGCCTAAGTTCGAAGAGGATGCGTTCAAAATCGAGGGACCAGATTACTTCCTGATTCCAACCGCAGAGGTGCCGGTCACCAATATGCATCGTGATGAGATTATGGATGGAGCGGATCTCCCTCGCTACTACACTGCTTTCAGCGCATGTTTCCGTTCGGAAGCGGGTTCTGCGGGCCGTGATACGCGTGGGTTGATTCGTCAGCATCAATTCAACAAAGTTGAGCTGGTGAAATTCGTGAAACCAGAAGAGTCTTATGAAGAGCTCGACAAACTGGTGAAAAACGCTGAAAAGGTGCTTCAACTGCTTGGTCTGCCATACCGTGTCCTGAGCATGTGTACAGGCGATCTAGGATTTACTGCTGCGAAGAAATTCGACCTGGAAGTTTGGATTCCAAGCGGCGGCACATACCGTGAAATCTCGTCTTGCTCGAACTTTGAAGATTTCCAAGCGCGCCGTGCCAATATTCGTTTCCGTCGCGATACGAAATCGAAGCCGGAATTTGTGCATACATTGAATGGGTCTGGTTTGGCGATTGGACGTACAGTAGCAGCGATCTTGGAGAACTACCAAGAGGCAGACGGAACAATCGTGGTTCCAGAAGTTCTTCGTCCGTACATGGGCGGAGTAGATAAGATTGCACCGAAGTAATAAGCGAGAGATTTGGAAAGCAGCTCTTGATCCATAACGGGTCAAGGGCTGTTTTATATTGTGTACTAATACAGGTGGATTTTTTCAAAAAACGTGTTGCACTGTACTAATCTCTGTTATATAATAAAAACAAATTTTAAGAATATTGTTTTAATACAGAAATGGAGGAATGGAGAATGGACTGCTATCGATGTGAAGGAAACGGAGAACAAAATTGCCCAAAATGTGGAGGCGTTGGTCATGATGCCAACGGAGCGGCTTGCCACAATTGCTTGGGAGACGGGCATGTAAGCTGCAGCCATTGCAGTGGCAGTGGGTATCAGGAGTAAGGACATTTTTTTGCTACTACTGTTATATAATAAAAAATATTTTACTTATCTGTACCATAATAACTTTGAATTGAGGGAGGAGGAGCTGTTTTGACTACCGTACCAACGAATCCATATCCGCTGGGGGTTCAGATTTCCGGTGAGATGCACCCCGGTTATCAAGATATCCTGACACCAGAAGCAATCCAATTTGTAATGAAGCTGGAGCAAAAGTTTGGCGAAAGACGCCAGCAATTGTTGGCTAAACGTGTGGAGCGTCAATTGCAGATTGATGCAGGTCAACTGCCCGATTTTCTACAGGAAACAGCGGACATTCGTAAAGGAGATTGGACTGTTGCTCCATTGCCCAAAGATTTGCAAGACAGACGGGTGGAGATTACGGGACCTTCGGGTGACCGGAAAATGGTCATCAATGCGCTGAACTCGGGTGCTCGGCTTTTCATGGCTGATTTTGAGGACGCGAACTCACCGACCTGGGAGAACACCATCCAAGGCCAAATCAACATGAAGGATGCGGTACGCCGCAATATCTCTTACATCAGTCCACAAGGCAAATCATACACCCTCAATGAAAAGACGGCTGTTTTGATCGTGCGTCCTCGTGGCTGGCATCTTGAAGAAAAGCACATCCTCCTCGATCAAAAACCGATCTCCGGCAGCTTGCTTGACTTCGGACTTTACTTTTACCACAACGTAGATGCTCTTATCGCGAATCAGACAGCACCGTATTTTTACTTACCGAAACTGGAGAGCCATTTGGAGGCCCGCCTTTGGAACGACGTCTTCCTTTTCGCGCAGGATGAATTAAATATTCCACGCGGCACGATTCGCGCGACAGTATTGATCGAAACGATTCTCGCTGCTTTTGAGATGGATGAGATTCTGTACGAGTTGCGCGAGCATAGTGCAGGACTGAATTGTGGACGTTGGGATTACATTTTCAGCTATATCAAAAAGCTGCGGAATCAGCCTGATGTCATTACACCGGATCGTGCGCAAGTAACCATGACAGTGCCGTTCATGAAAGCATATACCACGCTGGCCGTGAAGACTTGCCATAAACGGATGGCGCCCTGCATTGGCGGAATGGCTGCACAAATTCCGGTGAAAAATGACCCGGTACAAAATGCAGAAGCCATCGCTAAAGTACGCGCTGACAAAGAGCGGGAAGCGTACGATGGACATGATGGGACTTGGGTTGCTCACCCTGGGCTAGTGCCGGTAGCCATGGAAGTATTCGATCGCCTGATGAGAGAGCCGAACCAAATTTGGTACAAACGTGAAGACGTAGACGTATCCGCTAAGCAACTGCTGGCAGTTCCAGAGGGCACGATTACAGAAGCGGGTGTCCGTACGAACATTAGCGTAGGCTTGCAGTACATCGAGGCTTGGTTGCGAGGCTCTGGGGCTGTGCCGATCAACAATCTGATGGAGGATGCGGCTACAGCAGAAATTTCGCGGGCACAAGTCTGGCAATGGATGCGTCACCGTCACGGGGTCTTGCAGGATGGTAAAAAGGTGACGGAAGGCTTGGTGAAGCAGTGGCTGAGTGAGGAGCTGCAAGCGATCAAGCAAGCAATCGGCCAAGAGAGATACGACAACAGCAAGTATCCAATTGCTGGTGATCTGTTCTTGCAATTGGTAACGACAGAAGATTTCGAAGACTTCCTAACGGTACCGGGTTATCGCTATTTGTAAAAATAAAAAGAGTGGGGGAAATGAAAATGACGAAAGTAAACAAGCAAGAAGCGATTCAACAGGTGGAGCAAAGCTGGCAGGAGGAGCGTTTTCAAGGAATTACACGTCCGTATTCGGCAGAAGATGTTGTTCGTCTGCGTGGTTCCGTACAAATCGAGCATACGCTGGCTCGTCTCGGAGCAGAACGTCTGTGGGGCCTCTTGCATACCGAGCACCATATTAAAGCGTTGGGGGCTTTGACCGGGAATCAAGCGATTCAGCAGGTAAAGGCAGGATTAAAAGCGATTTACTTGAGTGGCTGGCAGGTAGCGGCCGATGCCAATCTGTCTGGTCAGATGTATCCTGATCAAAGCCTCTACCCGGCAAACAGCGTTCCCCAAGTCGTAAAAAGAATTAATCAGGCATTACAACGAGCTGATCAGATCGATCAATCAGAGGGCGGTACAGAGACGAATTGGTTTGCTCCGATCGTAGCGGACGCAGAAGCGGGCTTTGGTGGGCCACTGAACGTCTTTGAATTGATGAAGGGCATGATTGAAGCAGGTGCAGCAGGGGTGCATTTTGAAGACCAGCTGGCTTCCGAGAAAAAATGCGGCCATATGGGCGGAAAGGTACTCATTCCGACGCAAGCAGCCGTACGTAATCTGATTTCCGCCCGCTTTGCGGCAGATGTAATGGGAGTTCCGACGATTATCGTGGCACGTACCGATGCCAATGGCGCTTTCCTGATTACCAGCGACATCGACGAGCAGGATAAACCATTCCTGACGGGTGAACGAACAGCAGAAGGGTTCTTCCGTCTACGCGGCGGATTGGATGCAGCGATTGCCCGTGGACTTGCGTACGCTCCGTATGCAGATTTGATTTGGTGCGAGACTTCTGAGCCAAATTTGGAGGAAGCACGCCGTTTTGCCGAAGCGATTCATGCCAAATACCCGGGCAAGCTGTTAGCCTACAATTGCTCTCCTTCTTTCAACTGGAAAAAGAAGCTGGATGAAAAGACTATCGCTCGCTTTCAGGAAGAGATCGGCGAGATGGGCTACAAGTTCCAATTTGTCACGCTTGCTGGCTTCCACTCCCTGAATTACAGCATGTTTGAACTGGCGCGAGGCTATCGTGATCGCGGAATGGCTGCCTACTCTGAATTGCAGCAGGCTGAGTTCGCTAGCGAGGTACATGGTTATACGGCTACTCGTCATCAGCGTGAAGTGGGTACCGGGTATTTCGATGAGGTTGCGCAAGTTATCTCAGGCGGCAATTCCTCCACGACTGCACTCAGCGGGTCGACGGAAGAGGAGCAATTTGCTCACAATTAAAGAGGAAAAACAAAGGACGAGGTGGTTCTCTGGTATTCAGAGGGCCACTTTTTGCGTTCACTTCTATTTTTCATAGAGTCTTAATAGCTTTTTAACAACGCATTTATATCAGTTTCATTTTGGTTGTTTACGATTAGATTAGAAAAAACCAAAAGATCAAACACAAATAAAAACGAAAAGGGGCCTTAAAGATGAGAGGGAACCAGTTAAGCTGGAAACGAACCGTTGTTATCATGACATCCGTTTTTCTGCTTGCGGGATGTGCCACCGAGACGAAATCAGGCACTTCTCTGGATACGTCGCAATTGACCCTGGATCAAATCGTGGAAAAAGCGAAGCAGGAGGGAGAAGTCAACTCCGTGGGTATGCCGGATACGTGGGCAAATTGGGGAGAGACCTGGAGCAATCTCGGAAAGGAATACGGCTTAAAGCATACCGACACCGACATGTCGAGCGCAGAAGAATTGGCTAAGTTTGAAGCGGAAAAAGAAGACGCCACAGCAGACATCGGTGACGTAGGCATCGCTTTTGGACCGTTGGCCAAGCAAAAAGGGCTGACGCTGCCTTACAAAACCTCTTACTGGAACGACATTCCCGACTGGGCAAAAGATGATGAAGGACATTGGTTGCTAGGCTATACGGGAACACTGGCTTTTATCACAGACAAGACAAAGGTGCAAAATCCTCCCAAGACCTGGGCAGATTTGAAAAACGGAAGCTACAAGATTGCAATCGGCGATGTCATGAAAGCGAATCAGGCACAGTTTGCCGTTCTGGCCGCCGCCTATGCGAATGGGGGAGATGAGAAAAATATTCAGCCCGGCATTGACTTTTTCGCTGAGTTGGCAAAAAACAAGCGGCTTAGTACGAGCGATCCGAGTCTTGCCAATCTAGAAAAGGGTGAAATCGAAGTCGCAATCCTGTGGGACTTCAACGCGCTCGGGTATCGGGACAAAATCGATAAAAACCGCTTTGATGTCCTCATCCCGGAGGAAGCATCAGTCAGCAGCGGGTACGCTACGGTTATCAACAAGTACGCCAAGCACCCACACGCTGCCATGCTGGCTCGTGAATACATTCTCTCCGACGCTGGACAGTCCAATTTGGCGCGCGGCTATGCACGACCGATTCGCGCCAACGCCAAGCTGGATGAATCCGCTAAAGCCATGCTGCTCCCCGATGAAATGTATAAAAACGCACGTCCGGTGGGCGATTTGACTGCTTGGGAAGAGACGGCTAAAAAGTTGCCACAGTTATGGCAAGAGAAGGTGTTAATCCATGTGCGCTAGGAAGCTCGCGATGATTGTGCTCGACGGATTGAGATTTGACACAGCCATCTCGCACATGGGGTACCTGCATCACCTGGTCGAATACGGCATTGCAGCCCGCTTTCAGGTACGATCGGAATTGCCCAGTCTCTCTCGTCCTTTGTATGAGGTTCTTTTAACGGGAACCCCTGTGTGGAAAAACGGCATTTCCAGCAATCAGACGGTTCGGCTTTCGCACCAGGAGAGTCTCTTTCACCTGACGCGGAAAAACGGGATGTCCAACGCTGCTGCGGCTTATGGCTGGGTAAGCGAGCTTTATAACAAGGCCCCGTTCAGTCCGTTTCACGACCGAATCCAATTGAACACCGACAAGCCGATCCAAAACGGGATGTTCTACTGGGAGGATCACTATCCGGATACACACTTGTTTGCTGACGCCAACTTTTTGTTGAATGGATACAATCCGGATTTTCTTTACGTCCACTCCATGAACATCGACGATGATGGCCACAAGCATACGGCCGATTCCGCACACTATCGAAATCGCGTTCTGGCGGCAGATTCGATACTGGCAAATGTACTTCCTGCGTGGATCGATGCGGGTTATCAAATTATCGTGACAGCGGATCACGGGATGACAGCCGATGGAAATCATGGCGGCACTTCTAGCGCTGACCGGGACGTCCCCCTGTTTGTCATCAGCAACCTGATCTCTCCGGGTATTCGCGAGGAGGCAATCCCGCAATTGCAGGTGGCTCCGCTTGCCTGCCATTTGCTTGGCATCTCCCCCTCGAAAGAGATGCAGCCATTGAACGTATGAGGGCTGAGTAAGACGTCTCCCTAAGGGGGCGTCTTTTCCTCTAAGAAAGGAGCTTTTGCGATGAAACGATTTGTCAGTATGTTTTGGATCACGACGATTCCGTTCTTTGCAATGATCGCTCTGTTTCTTCTCGTCCCGTTGCTTTCCATGATTGGAGGAAGCTTTCAGGCCGAGGGAGGCGGCGGTTTTACCATGAGTCACTATCGTGAGATTTTTTCAAATCCATATTACTTGCAGGCTTTTGAGAACAGCGTGCTCATCTCGTTCCTGTCTGCTCTCATTGGAATCGTCGTTGCTGTTTTCGCTGCCTATGCGATTACCCGTTTCCCTCAGTCTCTGCAACAGCGAGTGCTTGTCATTACCAATCTAACCTCCAATTTTGCAGGGATTCCGCTCGCTTTTGCCTTCATTGTCCTGTTGGGAAACAGTGGATTGTTTGTTTTGCTCGCGAAGCAACTGGGGATTGATTTTGGACAGTCCTTTACTCTGTATTCGTGGAGCGGCTTGACGCTTGTCTATATTTATTTTCAACTGCCCCTGGCGGTAATGCTTTTGTATCCCCTGTACAACGCCATTCAGAAGCAATGGATGGAAGCGGCCGAGCTACTTGGGGCAAGTCCATGGAAGTTTTGGCTGAGAATCGGTTTTCCGGTACTGCTTCCAGGCATCGTCGGTACATTCAGCATTCTGTTTGCCAATGCAATGGGTGCCTATGCTTCTGCTTACGCGCTCACCGGGAGCAACTACAATCTGGTGCCCATTCGGATTGGTGCGCTAGTATCTGGTGACATTTTTGCCAGACCCGAGCTGGGTAGCGCTCTCGCTGTACTGCTTGGCCTGACGCTTGCCGCCGCCCTCCTCGTGAACGAGTGGCTGACGCGGAAGATTCGGAGGGATTTGTCTTGAAGCGGATCAGTTTGCCATCCTTGTCGTTTGCGTTAGTCATGCTGTATTTGTTTTTGCCTGTAGCGGCTACCATCCTGTACTCATTGGCAACCGAGTGGAACAGCACGGTTTTGCCGGAAGGACTCACAGGAAAATGGTTCGCGGAGCTGTATGCTGATCCCCGATTCTTGCAGGCATTCGGGCGTTCTTTTCTGCTCAGCTTTCTGACGACTGTCGTTGCCGTCGTCGTTATTGTTCCTGCTGTATTCTCCATTATCGTCTACGCTCCCCGGATGGAGAGGCTGGTTCAGATTTTGGTGATGCTGACCTATGCCGTTCCGGGTGTCATTATGGCGGTCGGATTGATCCGTACTTATTCAGGAAACGGGATTCCAATGGTCATCATCACCGCCGGGGCGTATCTAGTCGGATTGCTTCCGTATCTTTATCAGGGAACGCGCAACAGCCTGCTTGCCATGCAGGCACGTTCGTTGATGGAGGCAGCCGAGCTATTGGGTGCGAGCCACTGGCAGGCATTCGTACGGATTATCGTTCCGAATATCATGTCTGGAATTTTCGTGTCCTCACTCTTGTCGTTTTCCATTTTGTTCGGTGAATTCGTATTGATTAACATCCTCGTGGGAGGAAGATACGAAACCCTGCAGATGTATCTGTACGCCAAGCTATCGTCAAGTGGACATGTCGCCAGCGCGATTACGGTCACTTATTTTGTCCTGATGGCTATTATCACTGGCCTGGTTGTAAAATTCACGCGCCGAAGCTTCGCACGCAAGGAGGTCCCCTGATGAGTTACGTCCAAATCGAACACTTGTCCAAAACCTTTCACGGTCAACACGTGCTGCAGCAACTTGATCTTGCGATTGAAAAAGGCGAGCTGGTTACCTTGCTTGGCCCTAGCGGATGTGGCAAAAGCACGCTGTTACGCATCCTCAGTGGTTTGACGGCTCCTGATACGGGTACGATCTACATTGACGGAAAAGATGTAACGGACGTGTCGCCAAAAGACAGGCAGATCGGCATGGTGTTCCAATCGTATGCGCTTTTCCCCAATCTTACGGTCAGTCAAAACATTGCCTTTGGCCTGGAAATGAACAAAATCTCGAAAACGGAGATTCGGCTGCGTGTCCAGGAAATGATTGAGCTGGTGGGATTGGTGGGAAAGGAGCAGGCTTACCCGCGTGAATTGTCTGGCGGTCAGCAGCAGCGTGTGGCACTCGCCCGTTCTCTGGTCACCCGGCCAAAAGTGCTTCTGCTGGATGAGCCGCTTAGTGCGCTTGATGCCCAGATTCGTAAAAATTTGCAAAAGCAGCTACGCACCATTCAACGTGAGTTAAACATGACGACTGTGCTGGTTACTCACGATCAGGAAGAAGCCATGGCTGTCAGTGACCGCATCTACATCATGAATGGCGGACGGATCGTTCAGCACGGCAGTCCTCAAGAGATTTACACGCAACCTCGTTCTGAATTTGTTGCTCGCTTCATTGGCAATTACAACGTGCTGACTGCCGAGCAACTTAACCGAATCACGCCAAAACTGTCTCATCCGGCAGTTGAACGTTTCGCAATCCGTCCTGAGACGTTTCGCGAACAGCCTTTGGATGGGGAGGACATCTGTTTGACCGGGAATATCGCTCAGGTAACCATGCTCGGCAACATTACCCGTTACGAGCTGAACATAGGTGATGTTCCTGTACTGGTGGACACTCTTCACCTGTCCTTCGAGCAGGAGCAGATAGGCACAACAAAAACATTGTATGTAAGTCCCAAGGATGTGATTCCGCTTTATGACACTATTGCCTGAAGAACGACAGCAAGTGATTCTCGACGAATTGAACCGCCACGGTAAAATTCAGGTGATGAGTCTGGCAAAAAACCTGGCAGTAACACCGGAGACAATACGACGTGATCTGGACCAGTTGGAACAGCAACGTTTGTTAAAGCGAGTGTACGGAGGAGCCATCCCTTATCATTTGGCGAAACGCGAACCGCACTTTGAAAAGAAACAGGCGATCCAACAGACCGCAAAAACGAAAATCGGGCAAATCGCGGCAGAACTTTTGTCTGACGGGGATACCATCGCGCTCGATGTCGGGACGACAACACTGGAATTGGCACGCGCTATAAAGGGTCTCAACCAATTAACGATTGTCACGAATTCGCTTCCCGCTGCTTCTTTACTAAACGAGCTGTTGGAAGCCAATCAATTCAACGGTCAGGTCATTATGCTGGGGGGGCTGACCCATCCGGCCCAAAAATCGGTTGCCGGGGCGTTTACCTGCGAGCTACTCTCTCGTTTTCATTTTGATAAAGCTTTTATTTCCTGTGGAGGAATGACGGCTGATGGCTTCACCGACTATGACATGGAAGAAACGCTGTGCTCGACCATGATGGTACAGCGGGCGGAGCAAGTCTATGTATTAGGAGATACATCGAAGATCGGCCAAACGCAATTTTTTCGTATTTGCGGCTGGCAGGATGTCAGCGCGGTTGTTTGTGACCAGCCGATGCCGGATGAATGGCTATCGTCTGGCATGCAAACTACCTGGATAAGCGAACATCCGGAAAGGAGAGACTTCACATGCTGATCGACTATCATTTTCATCTGGAAGAAGGGCCTTTTTCATTGCGTTGGCTCGACCGTACCAATGTGGCCCTCGACCACTTTTATCCGTTGACTGAACCTCGACATACCCGTGCTTGGCTGCTGAATAGTCTTGCGCGATTAAATAACCGCATGTCATTGGGGGCATACGACCCGTCCTGGATCGATCTGTATTTACGTGAAGCGTTAAACAAAGGCTTGAAGGAAGTGGGGATTGTCGATCATTTATACCGCTTTCGTGAAGCGCGTCCCTACTTTGAACGGTATATGGAGCTGGGCGACACCGATTTGGGGCGCTTGCAGCGAACGTGGCTTGATCAAGTATGCACCGAGAGCCTCAGTGACTTTTGTGTCGCCATTGAGGCAGCAAAGCAGCGTTGGTCGGCAAGCGGCGTGGAGTTGCGGTTGGGTATTGAAGCAGATTACTTTATCGGCGGGGAAGCAGAATTGGAGGGCTTGCTCGCAGGCACTTCGTGGGATTATGTGATCGGCTCCGTTCATTTTTTGCAAGGATGGGGCTTTGACAATCCCGAGACTCGTCAATTGTTTGAGCAACATGACCTAAAACAGTTATACGCGGACTTTTTCCACACGGTTGAATCCATGATCAGGAGCAACTTGTTTGATTTTGTTGCCCATCTGGACAATCTGAAAGTGTTCTCCTATCGCCCAGAGGAATCGGAGCTTGTCCCCTATTACCACCGAATCGCAACTGCTTTGAAAGAAACGGATACCGCGACCGAAATCAATGCGGGTCTGTACTACCGCTATCCCGTTCAGGAAATGTGCCCCAGTCCCGCTTTCCTCGACGTTTTGGTGGCACATGGTGTTCCACTGACACTTTCGTCCGACGCCCACTTTCCCGACGATATTGGGAGATACGTGGCACAGAATCTGGAAAACCTCTATTCATTGGGGGTAACGGAGATTGCTACTTTTTCCAGTCGTCAACGGATCATGAAGCCAATCTGTTATGCTTAACTGTGAAAAGCCGCATGTTTTGAGCAAAATATTATTTGAGATGCAAAAAACCTTGGGATGCCAAGGTTTTTTTGTTATCTACACATCCGACTTGTATTTGCCGAAAAATGGATAAACACATATAATAAGAAAGTAGGTGATCATACTTGTCCCCGTAGCTCAGCAGGATAGAGCAACGGTTTCCTAAACTGTAGGTCGGAGGTTCGAATCCTCTCGGGGACGCCATAAAAAGCAAAAAACCTTGATGTATCGAGGTTTTTTGCTTTTTATCTTTTGACTTTGAAATGAAAGAAGAATATTAAAATTGTGTGATAAAAACATGAGAAGGTTTATTCTTTTGTTAAAGTATAGGAGAGTTTAATTGCTTCACAATACGAAGGCGTGTTTATGGCAGACTAAAAATGTAGGGATATAATTTACCGTGTAGGGTAAGTATCTACAACTGAAAAATGGAAAATCCACAAAAAAGTAAAGGCGTGATCATTATGTCTTTTAATAATGTGCAGTCTTGGATAATTACTGTTTGTTTCGTGGTAATAGCGTTCAGTTCAGCTTATATAGCAATCAGAATAGATAAGATAATTGAGCGCTTGGCAACTATTGCTGAATTTATTAGTATTACAGGAGGTAGTTAAATTGACGGAAGAATTAAACTTTGACTATAAGGATAGTCAGTCGATTGACTAGAATTACCATTGTTATAACTTAACTTGAAACAATATAGATTACAGCCGCCACCTTACTTATAGAAAGGCGGGGCTTATTTGCAGTTCAGTTTGGGGCACTTGTTGGGGAATCATAAAATGTTGGGAGTCGGAAGTTCGAATCCTCTCGGGGACGCCATCGAAGAAAAAGCCTTGGCGTATCAAGGTTTTTTCTTTTTTTGTTGAGATGTGTAGCATGCTTGAAATGTATAACGTATATCAAATGACGAACGAAAAAAGGGGGGATTTCTTTTGAAAAAAGTGATTGTAGGATGTATGGCTATGGCCTTCGCTATTTTCTTCAGCGGTTGCAGCTCAGATGCGGTTGTACAAAATCAGACAGCCTCGCCATCTGCAAAAGAAGTAACGAAGACCACCACAGAACCGAAACAATCGATCGACAACTCTACAAGCTATAACCAAATCGCAAGCTATATGCAAGAAGAGAGCAACAAAGCTTTCTCCCCCTACTATGAGCTGCTGGAGTTTACCCTGTCGGATTATGAAGAGAAAACAGTAGACGGAAAAGTGGAAGCGACATTCGGGTATCAAGTGAAGTACAAAAACTTTGAGAAAGACCCTGACACCGTGGACTACATCAAAGCTGCAAAAGAAAAGAAAGATCCCAACTACCAACAGCTGTATGATGAATATTTGCAGCCCAAGGATATGAGCTTTCATTTGAAAGCTGTAGTTGAAGATGCGGGTTCTATAACGCTTTACACCAATGTGAGTCCAAAAGGAATCCAGTGGGAGAAGGCAGTCATGTCTGATTTCATCCTGAAGAAATAATGAAGATGACAAACACAAAAAGAACGTTCACTTTAAATAGGAGTGGACGTTCTTTGTTTAAGATAATTTGGAGAGGCGTCTAGCACGTAAATAGCAAATTCTAAGAATCACTATACTACTAATAAATCCAGTGATCGTAATGATTGTATGGTATTCATGGTAGCCTTTGATTAAGGATTCAACCATTGAAAAGCCCCAAAGAAAAGAAGGGATAACAAGGAAATAAAACAAGGTTGTGTTAGATGTAACTTTTACATAGAGCAGGACTACAATTGTGGAGACAAGTAATGTTAGAACCATATTTTGCATTTCATCCGAAGAAATGGACATAGGAATATCACTGGAAAGTAGCATCTTGTAGAGCCAAAGAATCATGAACCAAATAGCAATGGCACCGTTAGCACAAAATATAAAAAGTTTTTTCATGTTTTCCCCTTAGATAGACATGTCATGAGAAATTACGTCTGCTACTCGGAATTTACGCCAATTTGGTAGGAAGGACCGCGTACTCACGCGGTCTTATTCATTTCTCTCGCACCAGTACTCGTACTCGTTGTCGATCCAATCTTTTATATGATCGTAATTCTCCCAAGTATCTTCCACGTGATACACACTTGGCTCGCAATCAAACGCTTCTAGATAATGATAGCGATACTCCCCCGTATCGAAATCGAAGTAAAACATCGCGAACTGGTTTCCTTTTTCATTCAGCATGTCTTTTGCAAATACTCCACCCGTCTTCTCATAAACTTCAGGACCCGTAATCTTCCTTTGTTTAAAATCAGCAATCAGGTTTTCGAAACTCTTTTGAAAATCCCCGCTAACCATATCATGTTCAATCAACCAGCCGATGAAAAAGCCTGTATGTACGTATGCCTGTTTTTGCGGAAGATCCTCTTCAAAGTTTTCGTAATGATATTTCGCTTTATCGTATACCGTTGTCACTAGTGAATCCTCTCTTTCAATTTTCCTATTTTCCAAAAATTATACAGGAAAGATGTAATCGTAAAAAGCCAAAAGAGGATGAAGAAGGAAGGTTAGGAATTTTGTAGCATTGCCATGAAGTGAAGTGGTAGTATTTAACTGTTATATAGAGAGAACCATTGGTTGGTTCATAGAGGGGTCATATTTCATGCGGAAATTGCTTGCCTATTTTCTTAGCACTGTCATGATTAGTCTAGTAATCCTTCCTGTAGAGCTTGCGTCATCTCGAAGCTCAAGTTCATCTAGTTCCAGTAGTTCAGGCAGAAGTTCAGGATCATCGAGTACAAGCTCATATTCGTCCGGCAAAAGTTCAGGCTCATCGAGTACAAGCTCATATTCGTCCGGCAGAAGCTCAGGCTCATCCTCCTCAAGCAAAAGCTCAGGCTCGTCCAGCAGAAGCTCATATTCTTCAGGAAAAAGCTCAGGCTCATCCAGCAAAAGTTCAAGCTCGTCGATAAAAAGCGCAAAGCCTTCAAGCGGTTTCAAATCATCCAAGCCGGTTAAAATCAAAAAGCATGACGATGACGACGATGATGAAGAAAACGTGGAAGAAGAGGCTAGCCAAGAAGAGGAAACGACCGAAGAAGCCGTAGCGGAAGAGGAAAGAATCAAGCGGAACGAACTCTTAATACAAATCGATGGTGGTATTGGACCATACCATTTACAACCGAATCAATTTTATCATACGACCATATGGGGTGACCCAACTCATAATGGTTCTCTATACTTTACCGTACATAATAACGGGCAGTTAGAAGAGGTAGATGAGACTGAGCTAGGTGGGGCAACAGTATTCAACATCCCATACAATTTCGATCCAACACCATTTGAAAAAGAGTATTATCTTCATAGCTTACCAACCAATCAAATTTATTTGACATCCTTTCAATATATGCAAATATATTTGTTTTTACGCTCGGATGGCACGATTCAATGGCTCCCTAAATACGAAGCCTTAGAGAAAAACCTCCCCATCATCGATGCAGAAGAAGTACTGCTGTCAGAGCAGACACTGGAAATGCATAGCAACGAAATGGCCTTGCATAATTTCCCGAAAAACAAAGTGTATCGGAAGAATATCAATAGGATTCCGAGGTATTTTCTGTTCAATAATGAAGAAAATGTTCAGTTAGTAGGGAAAAATGAAAGTAAGAACTATGAAGTTTTGGAATATGACCAAATGATTGATCCGACTTCTCCTGATCTTATGGGAGAGATCAAAGAAAAAATCCAGGATTCAGGTGTCCCGACTGGATACATATACCAGATGACAGTAAACAATGCCCTGCGCAATTTTATCTATTATGGAAGCGGCTCGGTTGGGTTTGTAAAGAACCTGTCGTCTGTTAAAGAAAATTATAAGGTTCTTGATTTTGAACAGGTTGTCCAAAAGATGCGGGAAGAAAAAAAGGAGGAAGAAAAAAGGCAATCGATCTGGAAGCTGTATTTGATTACAGCCGGTACGATTATGTTCGGCATTTTTCCTTTATCTTATTGGATTATGAATAGAAAAAGAAAGAAGAAGAAGCAACTCCCTAACAAGATCATTACGAAAAATACGAAAAGTACGAGAAAGAAAAAGAATGTAGTGCCTGTAAAGCCTGTAAAGCCAGAAAGAACACCGATTCAACAGCCCCTTCCGAAAAAGAAAGAAATAAGAGTAGAAGAAAAAAAGAAGTATGACGGCGGACTGTTTCAGCAATTTGAAGCCGCAAAGAAAAAAGAACAGCCAAAAAGCTCTGGAAGCGGGCTGTTTGATCAATTTAATTCCTCCAAATAGAAACCAGTAAAAAGCAAAACCCGTTTTCAGGCTAGCTGGAGACGGGTTATTCATTCCATTCTATAGCGTATACTCACTTAAAATAAACTGCGGGTCTAACAAATACTCGACGGGATATATATCATTTCTTCTTGTTAATAACGCCTTCACTAACCCAAGTTGATACTCTCCCGTTACTTCAATGATCAAGTATGCATCCTGCTTCTCATTCAGAGGATAAATCACATTGCTCGAATCAAACACTTTGTGATCCATATCTAATGTAGCTAGGTGATAAGGTTGGCCTTTCCACTCTGTGCGATAAACCACAAACGCTTTATTTTCTAACAAGTGAACCAGCTTGTCTTTGGTTAAATTGAGTTCAATCCCCGTCATATAACCCTGCTTATCGAGATCGTTCTGGTACTCCTCATCGATCTCATCGCCAACCGCCTTCTTATACGTTTTCGTGGATAACCGCATGTCATCCAACAGCTTTCCCCTGTTGAAATCAACGACTAACGGAATGTACAACAAGGAAGGATCGACATAACGGCTAATATGGTTATTCTTCTCCTTTTGATAATCTATGATTTCCTTATCGGGTTGCTGTAAATAAATATAGCCCATGTTGCAGTAAGCATCACATGTAATAATCATGAGGCTTTCCTCTCTTTCTTTGAGAACTGAAGAATGGTCAGAATTTTTCGGGTATGATAGAATGGTTTACCAACAAATGTGAATCGGAGGGAGCATGTCAGATGCAAAATGATAAGCGGATCAACTTCATTAACCCTGAAACAATGCCACCTACGTTTGGCTACACTCATGCGGTGGAGGTTCGGAACGCACGGACGATTTATGTATCGGGTCAGGTGGCTCTCAACAGGGAAGGCCAAGTGGTCGGCACAGGCGACTTAGCGGCACAGACAAAACAAGTCTTTGAAAATATCCAATTCGCGTTAGAAGCGTCAGGGGTCAGCTTTGATCATGTAGTGAAATTGACTTTTTTCGTAACCGACATCTCCAAGATGCACATTGTCCGTGAAATTCGAGATCAGTACGTGAATACAGAAACGCCGCCAGCGAGTTCTGCCGTTGAAGTGAGCAAGCTCATCAGGGACGAGCTGTTGATTGAGATTGAGGCCATCGCTGTTGCAGATATATAGTTGTCGCATCCCCCTTCTGTTCGATTATTCATCGTTCAGGAGGGTTTTTTTGTACTCTTTTGGGAAGATTATGGAGCGAGATAAGCGGATCGGCAATGGTACGTGTCGGCTCTAAATCTTTTGCTATTGGAGTTGGTTGCATGAATTATATCATCGCAGGTATTGGTTTGATCACGGTATTTTTGCTTGCTTGGCTGGCAAGTAGCAATAAAGATCACATTCGGTATCGTCCTATCCTCATTATGATTCTGATTCAGATCGTGTTTGGCTTGCTGTTGTTGCGAACCAATATTGGACTCATTTTAATATCTGGCATTGCCAGCAGTTTTTCTGTACTCCTGGGGTATGCTTACGAAGGGATTAATTTTGTTTTCGGTGGCATTGCGAATCCGGGTGCTATGCCATTTTTCTTACAAGTCTTGCTGCCCATTGTGTTCGTATCTGCACTGATCGGCATTCTGCAGTACACGAGAATCCTCCCATTATTTATTCGGTATGTAGGACTCGTATTGAGCAAAGTGAATGGCATGGGAAAATTGGAGTCGTATAATGCGATTGCTTCGGCGATCGTCGGGCAGTCCGAAGTATTTATTACCGTAAAAAAACAGCTCGGTGCCATACCCGAAAACAGGCTGTATACTCTGTGCGCCTCTGCGATGTCCACCGTGTCTATGTCGATAGTAGGTTCCTTCATGACCATGCTCAAACCCGAGTATGTAGTAGCTGCACTGGTACTCAACTTATTTGGTGGATTTATCATTGCTTCCATTATTACGCCGTATGAAGTGAAGCCGGAAGATGACTTGCTCGATCAAGAAAAAGAAGAGAGACAGGCCTTCTTTGAAATGCTCGGGGAGTATATTCTGGATGGATTTAAAGTAGCCGTGGTCGTTGCCGCGATGCTGCTCGGATTTATTGCACTTATTGCAATGGTGAACGGGTTATTCAGTGCAGTATTCGGTATCTCGTTCCAAGCGTTGTTAGGGTATGTCTTTGCGCCCCTCGCCTTTCTTATGGGAATTCCTTGGCATGAAGCTGTACAAGCAGGAAGTATCATGGCTACTAAAATAGTGGCGAATGAGTTTGTCGCCATACTCGACTTTACGAAGATTCAAGGTCAGTTAAGTGAAAGAACCGTTGCCATCGTGTCTGTGTTTTTGATCTCGTTTGCGAACTTTGGCTCTATCGGGACGATTGTTGGCGCGGTAAAAGGCTTGAATGAAAGGCAAGGAAATGTCGTCGCCCGGTTTGGACTGAAGCTGTTGTATGGGGCAACGCTCGTCAGCATTTTGTCAGGAATTATCATCAGCATTGTTGTGTGAAGGGGACCCTTTTTGGGGTCTTTTTTTATTAGGTCCGGCTTCGTAACCAAATGATGGGAAGTTGCGTCTATCAATTGAGATATTCGTCTTTGTTTCTCGGATCGTATCCTTCATCAAAGGAATGGGAATCACGGTTGTTACGCTCTATGAGGACTCTCTGCTTCCGGCGCTTGGCAATCCAATCGATGATGGCTCCAATCAGCAAAAGACCTCCGAAAATAAGTACGACGAGTAACCAGAGTGGCATTCAACCAACACCTCACTTTTACTAAAAGATACGTCTTATCAGTGGCGAAGTTGCGATGAAACCATTCAAGAGGAAGAAAAGGAGCGAATTCGGATGAGAAAATGGGTGTGTATGACCGTTATGGCAGGCTTGATTGTAGGAGGCTGTTCACCTGACACGAATGTATCAACAGATACAAAACCACAGCCCGTAACCGAGGAGAAGCAAGAAGCGGGAAATAGCGGTGGCGACCAAAAGCAAGAGAAGAAAACCTCTGACGTGCGTCAAATTATTCTGGATGAGCAGTTTTTGAAGCTGCTCGCCAAAAACGAAATAAGTGGCTTCGATATCCATATCGGGATGAAGCGGGATGAGGTTTCTGCGCTATACGGCAAGGTAACGAAACAAGATTATTGGGATGGCGGACGCTATGAAATCTTTGAGAAGCTAGAGAGTGCGCTCATTTATTTTGATGGGCAAGATCGCGTGTATGGAATTGATTTGGCCGGTCTTCATCTAAATGAAACAAATTTGGACACAATCCGTAAAAATCTGGGGGCGCCTGTCAGTGAAGAGAAGAGCATGGCCGATGAGGATTATGTCATGTTTTTTGAAGCGGGAGATAACTCCGTATTTATTAGTGCAAAGGACGAGAAATCACCAGCAGACAAAATAAGAATCATCAATAAAAAAATGATCGAGGAATCGCCACAAAAAGAATAAAAAAAGCCAAGTCAGAAGGCTCTCAAATGTGACCTTCAGGCTTGGCTTTTATATGTGTAACAATAGAATTACTCAACCGATCTTTTTCCAAACAGGATAGCGTCCAGCGCGAACTTGGAGCTGCCGCTGATACCAAGAGCAACCAACATCGCAAGCAAGGCCAGATCCAATTCATAACCAGCTCCACCTTCACCGCCCAGGAAGCCGGCAGCGAGCTTGGCTTTAAAGATCGCACCAAGCATGATAACAGACAACGCACCTGCGAACACGCGAGTACCCAGACCGAGAATCAAGGCAATACCACCTACTACCTCCAAGAAGGCTACGAGATAAGCTATGAATGCAGGGAGTCCCATGGTTCCGAAGAAACCAGCGACATTCTCCAGCCCCATTTGAAATTTAGCCACTCCGTGAATGGCAAAAGTAAGTCCAGCAATCACACGTAGAATAAGTGCGCTCCATTCAAAACGATTAGACATGTATGAATCCCTCCGAAAATTTAAATGCGTAACAAAGTTACTTTTTGTTAGTAAGTATACA
Source organism: Brevibacillus sp. MS2.2 (assembly GCF_013284345.1). Taxonomy (NCBI): domain Bacteria; kingdom Bacillati; phylum Bacillota; class Bacilli; order Caryophanales; family Paenibacillaceae; genus Brevibacillus; species Brevibacillus sp. MS2.2. Next base: position 46,504 of record NZ_JABSUZ010000031.1, on the reverse strand, counting down.
ATAATAAATTCCTAAGTCAAGTGATTCAATAAAATCCCAACAGTTGGCAAGTGTAATTTTCAAGGTCGATTCACATCATTGGTTTTGATGGATTGAACAAAGAGCGGTATACTGGAGGGAGAATGAGGTGATACCTATGAAACAGTCTACCCTCTGTCCAAAGTTCGAAAAAGGTATGCAGTTGTTGGGGAAGCGATGGACAGGTCTAATCCTATACCAGTTGTTGTCGGGACCACAGCGATTCTGTGCATTGGAAGGGGCCCTGCCAGTAAGCGGAAGGCTACTTTCTGAGCGTTTGAAGGATTTGGAGAAGGAAGGACTCGTGCATCGGCAGGTGTTTACTGATTCTGCTCCTGTCCGCGTAGAGTATTCCTTAACGGAGATGGGGAAAGCTCTGACTCCAGTGCTCAAAGGAATTGAGTCTTGGTCGCAGAGCTGGATCGAGTTGAATGCAGATGAACTGGCTAACGACAGCGAAGAATAACACAGCCTATATAAAAAAGCATCAGGAGAGTATGCCTGACGCTTGCCACGATGAAAACCCCTGGAGACAGGGGTTTTTCTGTTATTCGTTAATCTTCAAATCCTCAAGAAGGGTCTTCGTTCTTTTCCTGTAAAGCCTTCCACTTTAAAAATTCAATATGGCGCTTGACCTCAACCAGCTCGTCCTCTGTCAGGCCATCGACATCTAGGAAGGTCGCCGGTGTTTCCCGGACAGAACCGCGTTTCCAAGATGGTTCATCCGTGCGCCCGTGGAGAAAATCGGTGGATACTTCAAATAAATCTGCGACTTTGGAAATCAGATGAAAATCGACGCCTTTCTTTTCGCCTGACTCGATTCGCGAAAGTACCGTATTATGTATACCCAGCTTTTCAGCTAATTGAAGTTGTGACCATTGTTTTTGTTCGCGCAGCCATTTTATTCGTTGACCAACTATGGACATCGTGAGACCACCTTTATCGTTTTGGCAATTCCATTCTAACAATTTTCCAAAACGGAAAAAACAAGATTGCTAATATGACAAAATCTGTATTGACTTTGCTAAAATTGAAAGGATATGATGTAACTATAAATATTTGCCATTTTTGCAAATCAGGAGGGGATAACTGGTGGAACGACTCAACCTCCCGTTTATCGCGCAACGACGTAATGAGTGCAAGCTGACCTTGCAAGAAATGGCGGAAGCACTCGGATTTCGAAATGCTTCGACATACTTGAAGTACGAGAAGGGAGAATATGACTTCAAGGCTAATCATCTGCCAGTGTTAGCGAAAAAACTCCGGTGTAACATGCTTGATCTTTTTATCAGGATGATTTGCTGATTTAGCAAAAGGGGTGGGAGGCTTGAATGCTTGGGAGGCAAATAGAAGGCAACTGGAAATCTGGAGAAAAACCGTCGCTTACGAAATTGAAATGATGGCGCCACAGAGTATGCCAGCTTGCGAGGGATTTCTCGAGCGCTTGGTCATCTTTGAAAAGGAGTTGGAAAACAACGCGCGATGCCCATATAGTACGACACATGATGGGAATGATGCCGGGTCGCGTCCGTTGCCCATTCAGGAAACAGAAAAAAGCCCGGTACGGACTTCACCGTGACCGGGCATTCTTTGTATGTTACAGCTTGCTGATTTCTTCTTTTAACAGCTCCGAATGGGTTCCGAAGACGACTTGCACGCTTCCTTGACCCAGTCGCATAACACCTGCTGCACCGAGGTCCTTCAAGGCTTTGTCGTTGACCTTCTTGTCGTCCTTCAAGACGAGACGCAAACGAGTGATGCAAGCGTCTACGCTAACGATATTTTCTTTTCCACCAATATGAGTAAGTACTTGAATTGCTTTATCCTGCATCGAATTGTTCCTTCCCGTAGTTGTAGCTGTCATATCCTCGTCATCTTCACGTCCTGGCGTCTTGAGGTTCAGCTTCACGATCATGAAACGGAACAGGACGTAGTAGACCGCGGAAAATGCGAGACCAATCGGGATGATCATCCAGGCATTCGTTGAGAGATGGTAGTTGATACCGTAATCGATCAGACCCGCTGAGAATCCAAAGCCGTGCTTGATACCCAGAGAGGTTACGATATATCCGGACACACCCGTCAATATCGCGTGAACAAAATACAGGAGTGGAGCAGCGAACATGAACGCAAATTCAACTACCTCGGTAATCCCGGTCAGGAACGAAGCGAGAGCTGCACCAATAAACATAGAAGCAACTACTTTGCGTTTTTCAGGACGCGCTGAGTGAATAATAGCGAAAGCCGCTCCAGGAAGTGCGAACATCATGATTGGATAGAAACCAGTCATAAACATACCTGCTGATGGGTCTCCCGCAAAGAAACGGTGCAAGTCGCCGTGTACCACTTTTCCTGTTGCATCGGTAAAGTCACCGATTTGGAACCAGGCAATCGCATTGAGTACGTGGTGCAGACCAAATGGAACGAGCAATCGGTTGAAGAATCCGAACAGGAAAGAACCTGTTGCGCCGAGACCTACGATCCAAGAGCCCAATGAGTCGAGGGCAATCTGGATCGGCCCCCAAATGATCCCGAAAATCAAGCCGACGACAACCATGGAAAGAGAAGTGATGATCGGGACGAAGCGTTTTCCACCAAAGAAGCCTAGCCATTCTGGCAGCTTGATCGAATGGTAGCGGTTGTAGAAAAACGCTGCAATACCACCTGCCATAATACCACCGATGACACCCATGTTCAGTTTTAAATCGTCCGCGATGAAAGGCATGGCAGCAGGAACAGCCGCAAGCACTTTCGTCAATACGACGTAGGCAATGACAGCGGCCAAAGCAGCAACAGCATCTCCAGCCAAGCCAATGGCAACACCGACAGCAAAGATTAATGCCAGGTTGTCAAAAATGGCTGCACCGCCAGCAGCCAAAAGCGGAGCGATGTACGAGTCCATGAATGCACCAAAGGCGCCGAGATTGAGGTCCTTCTCGAATTTGAGAAGACCAAAGCTTTGCAAAATCGCTGCGGCTGGCAACGTTGCGACCGGGAGCATGAGGGCTCTCCCAATCTTTTGCAGAAAAGCGAGCATAGGATAAAACCTCCTTGGAATGGAATGAATTTATCAGGGAAGCCGCTCTCCGGATGAATGGCAAAATGATGAGGGCACAAGGAATAAGCCGGAGAGAGACCATTCTGATCGATATGTTGGAAGCGCTTTCACTACTCAGGCGACAAAACCTTTTATAAGGCTTTGTCTTTCAAATATTGAACGACCTCGTCTACAGTAGAGAGTGTAAGGACGTGTTTGGCCAGTTGCTTCGCGTCCTCTACGCTGGTGGAGCGGATACGTTCTTTGACTTTTGGCATGACCGAAGCGGCACCGCTGAACTCATCGAGCCCCAATCCGAGCAAGAGCTTGGTTGCCAACGGATCTCCCGCCATTTCCCCACACAGCCCGGTCCAAATGCCCGCCCGATGGGAAGCCTCAATGACTTGGGAAATCAATCGTAATACGGCTGGATGGTAGTAGCTGTACAGCTCGGCGATATTGGCATTCATCCGGTCTACTGCCAGCGTATATTGAACGAGATCATTGGTGCCGATGCTGAAAAAGTCTACCTCTTTCGCAAACGCATCTGCTTGCAGGCAAGCACCTGGAATCTCCATCATCATGCCTACCGCGATCTTCTCGTCAAAAGCGATTCCTTCAGCCCGCAGCTCTGCTTTCGCTTGTTCCAGCAAGCGTTTGGCTTCACGCAACTGCTCCAGATGGGAAATCATCGGGAACATGATCAGCAGGCGACCAAATGCACTGGCACGCAAGAGAGCGCGTAATTGCACCAGGAACAATTCCGGTCTGGCTAACGAGATGCGCATTGCGCGGAAGCCAAGGAACGGGTTTTCCTCCTGTGGAAGTGCGAGTGCTGGCAAATGCTTGTCGCCGCCAACGTCCAAAGTACGAATGATGACTGGTTTGTCGCCAAAAGCAGCGGCTACGTGCTTATATGCAGCGAATTGTTCGTTCTCATCGGGAAGAGTACTGCGATCCATAAACAAAAACTCGGAGCGGAACAACCCGATTCCTTCTACACCAGAGGCGATCAGTGCATCAGATTCTTCTGGCACAGCCATGTTTGCCATCAGGTGAACGCGGTGGCCATCGGTTGTTTCGGCAGGCAGTTCCTTAATGGCTTCGTACAATTGACGTTCTTTTTCTTCCTGTGCGGCTTTTTCCTGATAGGTAGCCAGTGTATCCGCATCAGGCGAAACAATTAACTGTCCAGAGGTTCCGTCGATGATCAGCAAACTTCCGGAGTCTACTTTTTCCATCAAGGTATCGCCTGCACCCATGACAGCGGGAATTCCGAGAGAGCGTGCCAATATGGCTGCATGAGAGGTAGCGCCGCCTTTTGCCGTGACAATTCCCCGTACATGCTGGAGTGGAAGCTGAAGCGTCTCGGATGGGGTGACGTCCCATGCAACCAGAATAAACGGCTCTTCCGGGTAAGAGATGACGGTGTCACCGCCCGAAATATTTCGAATCAGACGGCGGCTCACATCACGAATATCATCCGCGCGCTCTTTCATGTAGGCATCGTCCATACTCTCAAAGAGAGCGATGAACTGATCGGCTACTTGCGAGACGGCGGCAGATGCCGCCAGTTGTTGATTTTCGATGAGAGCACTCATCTCCCCGACAAATGCCGGGTCATCCAAAAAGGCGATATGAGCAGAGAGGATGGCCGCTTTTTCCGAGCCTAATTGTTCCTCTGTCTGTTCTTTTAGCTTTTCCAGTTGTTCGCGTGCTTGCTCTACGCTCTTGCTAAGTAGTCCTAGCTCCTGAGTCGTATCCACTGAAGTGGTGGACTCTGCCTGCGTAATGGCTGTTTCGTGTGTGAGGCGTAAAACAGGGGCTATCGAAATGCCAGCGGAAACCGGGATTCCTTTTAACATACATCCTTCACCTTCCTGTTCGTCGTTTACACGGTATGATTTACGAGGATTGCTCCAATAGCTGCTGAATCGCAGTGGCTACGTTTTGTTCATCCGCTCCGTCGATCTGAACGGTTAGGGTGTCACCTTGGGAGACACCCAACGTCATGATGCCGAGAATGCTTTTGCCATCTGCGTGTTTTGTCCCTTTGCTCAGCGTAATCTTTGACTGAGATTGCGACGAACAATTCACGAGCAGAGCTGCTGGTCTCGCGTGGAGCCCACCCTCTACATTGACGGTTACTTCAAATTGAACCATGTTGTACCTCCTTCAACCATGCGCTTCGCTTTATTTTAAGACGACAGTCATAAGTGGCTCTTGGCCTGCTTGCACAGTTGCTTTTGCCACTACATTTTTTTCAGCAACCATATCACCGTTTGTAATTACGATTGGTGTCACAATCGGACAGCCCGCATCCTCCAGTACACTCTTGTCGAATTGGATGAGCTTGTCGCCAGCCTTCACTTGATCGCCAACCGAGACAAACGGGGTAAAGCCTTTCCCGTTTAATTTCACCGTATCAATTCCGATATGCATCAATATCTCAAGACCACTTTCGGTCGACAGCCCGATAGCATGGTGAGTAGGGAAAAGATGCGTAACCTTTCCATCGACAGGGGAGACGAGCGTGTCTGCACTTGGCAAAATCGCTACACCATCACCGACGACTTTACCTGCGAATACAGGATCAGGAACTTCGGACAGGGGGAGTACGGTACCTGTTAATGGTGCAAGAAAGGTTACCTCTTGTTGTTGTTTTTTCCGGGAAAAAAGACTGCGTAGCATAGTATCCTCCTTTTGCGTCTGAACCAAAAAAGGCATGAGACGGTTGAATTCATACGACGACATACTTACTATGTCCGTATGATCTCACCGCTCATGCCTAGTCGAGCTAGTAACACGCAGGATTATGATTTAATTTTGTTGTAATAAGCGATAAAGGTGCAGAGCCATGTAACCAACCTCATCTTCGGGTACAGCGATTTCGAGACGGGTGGAAATGTATTGAGCCAGCTCCGTTGCCAATTGATAGGCTTCTGGCATGGTGGTTTTGACTCGGTCCAGAAGCGGATTCTTGATGAATTTTTGTTGACGGATGCGCTCAACGGCAAAGCGCAAATGGGTAATGAGGCGAACGTAATCAATGGTACTGCGTTCAATTGTAATGGCTGTTCGCTCTTCAATCAGGCTTACCAACTCCGTGATGATGTTGGTGAATTGGACAGCCTTTTTTACTGGCACGTAACTGATTGCGGAGTGTATGTGCAAGGCCAGAAATCCGATTTCACTATCGGGAATGTCCAGGTCGAATGCGTTTTTGATCATATCCGCTGCCCGGTTCGCCAGTGCGTACTCTTTCGTGTACAGCGTCTGGATTTCGAACAAGAAAGGATTCACGATCTCCATTCCGTTATTGAGCCGGTAGATCGCAAACTGGATATGGTCAGGTAAGGCAACGTGGACGTGTTCGTTCAATTCCGGCGTAATCTCACTTGCAATGAGAGCGATAATTTCTTCCGCAATTCCTACGACAGCAGGATCTACTTGGCTCAGGATGTTCTGATACTGTTTCTGATGATTTTCATTTTCGAGCGTGAAGCGCTTTTCCACTCGCGAGTCTTGGGAGGGGATGGTATTCCCGGGTTTTGCGCCAAATCCGATTCCTTTTCCGAACAGGACAATTTCTTGTCCGGATCCGGGTTCTTCTACAAGTACGACGTTATGGTTCAACACACGCGTAATTGCGTACGTTTTTTCCTTTTCACGGGACAATCCATTCCACCACCTTTAGATAGACAAAAACGGTCCATGACCGTATTTGCTTACCGCAAGCGGTCACATCCAATTTAATGAAAAACGCCGATGAACCCTGACGTTAATCAGAAAAAAGAGCCGAAAAAACCTTTTTAACAAGAAAAAGATCTTCTCGGCTCATGCCTGCATTACCAGTAACACGCCTTGTGAAAACGCTTCAATTAAAGCTTATAATAGCTCACGTCTCGTACATTGTCAATCACCCTGTTTACGTGAAAAAACGCGGTGGGCAGGAGATGCAAGTGCCTGTCCCGAATTGTTTGAACCAACAGGATAAGGGCAAAACAAAGCCAAGCGGACGCCTCATTAGCAATCCGCCTGTTTTGTTTACTTGGTGTACTTGTCGGCAATCGTAGATGCACAGAAGGAGTTCGGTTTGATTTCGGCACGAAAGTGATTGGTTTCTGCTAAGCTCAACAAAGACTGGATAAACTTACGGGTAGGGCCATTCGTACCGATATCAAAATGCAGGCGGATGGGAGTATCTAAATGGTGGTCCCGCAAATATTGGCGTACTTCTGTGGCAAGTCCGACTGCGTACATCGCTTCCTGAAATATACGCTGTTGCAAGGATGAATACCGGCGTTCTTGAAATTTGTGATAAAAGAAGGTGCCCCCATGGCCGGGACGAATCACTGTGATAACGAGGGCAAAAAAAGTCCCGCGGCTTTTTAATTGAGAGTCGGCCCCCACAATAATTTCAAATGGACCACCTATTGATGAGATGGTATGTTCGATGTGGGAAAACACTTCTTCTTTTGCCAGTAGACCTCTAGTCGGACTGTGAAAGCGATCAAATAACGTATTTGCAGAGGTTAAGCCCACTCACATCCCTCCAGAAAGAGGCTAACAAAGATTTGCATACTTCTTCCTTACATCATTAATGTATGTAATCTCTCAGATAGTATGTGAACGGGTAGGGACAAAAACTTCTTGAATCAACTTTTTTGGGTAAAATGGTCCGTTTGTTCGGGACGAAAGACTGTTTTTGAAGGAGCTTTAGGGAACGTGATACAAGCAAATGAACATGATTATTATATGAAACAAGCCATGGAAGAGGCCCGGAAAGCCGCTGCGATTGGCGAGGTTCCAATCGGTGCGGTCATCGTGCGCGACGGGGAAATCGTAGGTCGCGGCTACAACTTGCGGGAAACACAAAAAGACCCTACCTTGCACGCGGAATTGATCGCGATACGGGAGGCAAGTGAACGCTTGGGTGGATGGCGCTTGATCGGATGTACGCTGTACGTGACATTGGAGCCGTGTCCAATGTGTGCGGGTGCAATCGTTCAAAGCCGCATCGAACAGGTCGTGTATGGCGCTCGCGATCCGAAGGCGGGCTGTGCCGGGACATTGATGAACCTGCTCGCGGAACCGCGCTTCAATCATCAGGTGCCAGTCATAGAGGGTGTTCTTGCAGAGGAATGCGGGCAGATGCTCAAGGACTTCTTTCGAGGGTTGCGAAAAAAAAGACAGCCGGTACAGGAATGACCGGGCTGTCTGGACAAACCGTCTGCATGCAGGCGGTTTCTATTTGTTTACGTTTTTCAGCATGTGCAGCTCTTCTTCGGTCAGTTCGCGATACTCACCAGGGGCCAGTGACGGGTCAAGGTGAAGCGGGCCCATACGAATCCGTTGCAGATAGGTGACTTGCAGGTCGAAAGCAGCAAACATCCGTTTTACCTGATGGAACTTTCCTTCCATGATGGTGACGCGAATCTCTGATGTTTCTCCCGAAGAGATAATCTCCAGCTTGGCTGGCAGTGTAGTGAAGTCCTCTAATTCCACGCCTTTGGCGAACTCCTGTACATGGTGCTCAGTGACCCGGCCATCGATGCGAGCAAAGTACTCCTTGTCCACTTTCTTTTTCGGGGACAAGAGGCTATGGGAGAGCTGACCGTCATTGGTCAAGAGCAAGAGACCCTCTGTATCAATATCCAGTCGGCCTACCGGATGTACCTTGATTGCCCACTCGTACGGGAGCAGGTCCACGACAGTTTCATGGACATTGTCCTCTGTAGCAGAAACCACTCCAGGCGGCTTGTTCAGCAAAACGTATACCCAGCGCTTAAAGTTAAGTGGTTCTCCATCCACAAGGATTTCCTGTTCCTCGGCAATGACATGCATCCCCGGGTCTGTTGCGACAACGCCGTCTACGACGATCAGTCGCTGCTTCACTAGTGCTTTCACTTCCTTGCGCGTGCCGATTGCCATATTGGCCAGCACCTTGTCCAAACGTTCACGTTTCATATATGTTCCTCGCTTTTCTTCTGATCGGATACCAATCTTGTGTGCTGTTATTAGTTTGGCCTAATGAGCCGCGCAAATCAAGGGGCATACAGAGGAATGAGTCTTGCATTTTTGACTGTATTTTGCTATAGTAAGTAATGTTTCTGACAAACCAAATATGGAGAGATACCCAAGTGGTCATAAGGGGACGCACTCGAAATGCGTTAGGCGTCGTGAGGCGTGCGTGGGTTCGAATCCCACTCTCTCCGCTTAGAATTCTTCGATTGAAGAGAACGAAATGTTATTTAAAGCATATCTTTTCCGTAAGGGTAAGGATATGCTTTAAATTTTTTGGACACGGACATGCCTGAATGTAAGATTATCAACTTATTCAAGTGAAAATAATAATGCTATTTCGTTAAAAAGGAGCATAACAAAAATTTAGTTAATTATTGAGGGAAGTTGAGTATAAGTTTTAATGAAAGTCCAAAAAGGATATTAGCCTTTTATCAGTTGAGGCTATGGTCTTATGAGTTGGATTATATTAGTATGTAGAATAATATGTTAAAAATATTTAAAATATACTTACATTTTACTATCAACTCCATATGAAAGTGCACCCCTTAGAATATTGGAAAACCCTTTTAGGTTTAACCGATGAAAATTTAAGGGGTGTATTTTTATGGGGAATTTCAAATTAAAAAGTTCAATTCATATTTTAGAGATAATAATGAAAGAAACAATTCACTTGCAAATTTAAGGCAAATGAACATACCCACAAATTACAGAACACCTTGGTGTACTAGGACAATGATCGCTTAAACGACGAATGTGAAAGTATAGAATAATTGGGTACTGAATCATCAAAGAAGACGAGAACAATGTATGGTATGTCGAAAAGCTTAGTGCGAGAAATCTAGATAAAGGAGGTACACGTAGAAACTACAATGCTATTGAGAGGGTATCTAAATGATATCAAATATTGAGGGGTCTCATAACAGTCAGTACCCTTACTAAAAAGTGAAAAACAGAGGGCTGCGAACGAGCTACTTTTGCTATGGTGGTCAACTATTTGATTGACATTCACAAAAGAACCTTATCCAAAAAATGATAGTAAAACGAAATTGTACAATAAATTATAGGAATTCCCATATGATTGTCGAATAGTGCTTATGAACTACACATTAATAATTTGATTTTGAGGTGAACATTTATGTACTTAATAAGTAAGTTCATTAAATCCTGAATTTATAAACAAAGGTGGAGAATTGATTAGAAAATAAGTAGAGAGGATAATATAGATGAGTGATAATTATTGGAAATCAGCAATTGAACTAATACCTATAGAATTCCTAATTCAGTTTAAGGAACTTAATGGGGTAAAAATCTCAATCCCTGGATTTCGTACAATAGACCCTACTAATAAAATTGTATGGCTTAAGTTAATACAAGAATTAGTGAAACCAAAGCAAAAAGAGAAAATCCTAACAGAATTAAAAAGGAAAGTTGAAAATGATATAACTTTGATGGAATATCTCAAATTAGATAGGGAAGAGCTATTATCAAAAATTCAAGCAGGAGAGTCTTTCAAGGAAGTGATTTTTGCACTTCTTTCAGATCAAAGTGACGATGCCCACAAAAAATTATTATATATACTTAACAAAATACAACATAAATCTAAAAAGACATCTATGGAATCAGAGCGTAGTAAGGAAAATGCTGATAACTCGGATAAGAAATTAAACGAGGAAATTAAAAAACGTATGAAACTTGAACAAAAAGTTATTGAATTCCAATCAAAGCTGAACCAACTTCGTCAGGAATACGATGGTGAGAAAAACAAATTGAAAGCTCAAAGTTCAAAACAAGAAGCACTAATTAAACAATACAAATTAGAAATCAAGCAACTTGAAACACAAAATAACGAATTACTAGGCAAATGCGATAAATTACAAAGTAAGAATAATGACTTAATGATTGAGTTAGAGAATTTGAGTAACACAATTAAGGAAAGAGAGAGCTTAGAAATAAACGTGAACCAAAATGATGAAATTAATAAAGCGGAGGAACTCCCGAAAGTTGTTTTGATTGGAAATCCAATGAATAGTTTTATCAGTAAAAATGTCACTTATGATATTCAAATTATAGAACCAGAACACTTGGAAATAGATACACATAAGCCAATCTTAGAGCAGTCTCAGCAAGTGTGGATACTAGCTTACCGTATCAATCGTAAACATCAAGAAAAAGTTAATAAATGTATACCAACCAATAAACAGATACATAGATTTGCTGACTTTCATTCATTACAAAATTACATCAAGAATATGTCTAGGAGGTAAGATTAATGTCAAATAAAATGTGGGATGTAGACCTGATTGGTATAGTAGAAGAAGATAACATTTATATTAATCGGCAAAATTCTGTTCAAGTAACAATTAAGGTTATTTCTAGATTTCCCTACAGTTTGAATGGAGCTCACGCATTCTCAGCGTATGCTTCGGATTTTGAAAAGTATGGATTCGATGACTCTGTTTTAAATACAGAGGAAAAGAGAATAAGTAACGCTATTGAGTTTTTTAAGGATAGTTTGCTCATCTTTAAACCACTAAAAAAAATTAAGTATGACCAATCTGAACACTATAACGCAAAAAATGTTCGTTTAATTCACAAAAATGATTCTTTTAATAATGAAACATCGTACATTGCTGTTCCCGTATTTCAAGAAACAAGTGCAACTAGCTTTGATGACTTTGTTTATAAACTAGTAAATAATAAGTACTTAGGGAAAATAGACAATATTTCCACTGAGTCCGAGGATACACCCCCGTTTATCTTATGGAAAGATCAAAACTGTAATTATACCATCTTTGGCCCTTTTAATCGTCACTCATATCACTATGGTGGATTTAACTTCATGGTTGACAATAATTTGAAACAAATAGTTTTTAAAGATGAATGGTTAAATGATGCATACGAGGATGTTGAAAATCTTCTGTTTATTACACAGGAGAAGTTTGAAACCATCGTACAATTACTTCACCAGGAAAATGATAATTCTTATTTAATTAAAAATGGCGTTTTGCATGGGGAGATGACAGAAAGTGGTATTAATGATTCGCAAGTAATACCAACCGCAACCAACTTACAAATAGCATCTTCTCCTGCTATATCAGTAGATGAAGTAGACAATGAAAGGCAACAGTCTAAATCCGAACAAGTATTCATGGAAGAGTTTATTGCAGTTGCAAAAGAAATGGGTTTAGCATTCGATTTAAAGGATTTATATAATTTTCACACGTCAGTGAAATCGGCAAAGCTAACAATCTTAGCAGGTATGAGTGGAACAGGTAAATCAAAGCTTGTTCAGGCATATTCAAGAGCTCTTCGATTGGATCCTCTAATTATTCCCGTGCGACCATCGTGGAGCGATGATGCTGATTTAATAGGATATGTTGATTCAATGAATATGGTATACCGACCTGGTGATTCAAGGCTCATAAATACATTAATCCAAGCAGAAAATGATCACAAAAATCTTTATATTATCTGCTTTGATGAGATGAATTTAGCGCGTGTAGAGCATTATTTTTCTCAATTTTTATCCGTGCTCGAAATGGATGCAAATGATCGCAAACTTCGTTTGTATAATCCTGAATTATCCGACAGGTTATATAATCACATCCAATATCCATCAGAGGTTAAGATTGGAGAAAATGTGCTATTTATAGGGACTGTCAATCTCGATGAAAGTACATACCATTTCTCTGATAAGGTACTTGATCGGGCAAACGTAATTGAATTAGGAATTATTCCATTTAAACAAATGCGGGACATAATTGAAGAACAGAAGGATAAAATTGACCGTAAATTTACGAATTGGTCCTTCCAAGACTTTAACGGTTTTAGAAACCGTTCCAAAGATAACAAGGAAAAAGAAAAGGTAGAGTTGACTGATATTGAAGTATCTTTTCTTTGGGATATCCACATAGATTTGAACCGGACAAATAAAAATTTGGGGATAGGTCCACGAATAGTACGTCAAATAGATACTTACTTAAAAAATCTACCAGCTAATCAATACCTGACACGGAAGCAGGCATTTGACATTCAGATAAAACAACGAATCTTAACGAAACTTAGAGGACCAGAAGACCAATTAAAAGATCTATTATCCTTGCATGAAGGTCAATTAATAGGGAAACTCCAGGAACAAATTTTAAAATACAAAGATGTTTCCGAATTTGAGGTTACAAGAAACACTCTAATCCAAAAAGCGAAAGAGCTGAGTAGTAATGGATACACGGTCTAATCAAGTTCCATTCACCTTAAAATTTATTCAACCAGACGGGATGTATACTCCACCAACAGTTTTAAATGCTACCATATTTTATACTGAAGAAGATGCTCTCTATTTAGAAGGAAATGAATCTATTCTGGAGATCACTGAGAACAAGAACTTATCTGTTCTTTTTACTAACTGTGATGAAGATGCGCGACTTTATATGGACGGACTTGAAATGATACCTGGAAAGGTGGTAGAAATTGATGAAAATGGGGAGCCTTATATACTCCCATCAACAAACGAGCAGCTTTTGTTTACTTATGATTATTTTCCATTGATCCCAGGACATTACCAAGTGATGGTTATGGTGGGCGACACTAAATACTATTCCCTAGTATCAGTAAAGACTAAAGAGATGACTAAAGATCAGTGGAGAATAATGGTTAACGAAGTGGAGTCCATTATAAAAGGTTTAGCACAAGATTTAGTTCGTAAACAAATGGGGGCGGATAGATCAATATTTGGAGATGTGCCCCCTCAGCTATTACATCAATTTTTTGTTCTGAGGAAGCATTTTCCTTCAGTAATGGCAGCTTTGAGCGACCTGGAGAATAAGGTCAATTTTCGGATTAAAAAAGAATACGTAATTGTACCTATAGTGAAGGCGAAACACACGGATGAGGAAACGATTAGATATAGGTTACGCCATCCTGAGAAGAAAAACACCTTAAAAACACCAATACGTCAAACTTATTACGATCTACCTGAAAATAGATGGGTAAAACGGATAGTAGAGACCATAGTAAACAAGCTCATTCTATTTAAAGATGGCATAGAAGAAGCTATAGATATAGTAAATGATGAAATTCAGCACTTGTCTCAATATCAATATAAAGATTCCACGAAATTAATGATTGCTGAAAAAGAGCTAATAATTAATAACTTAAATCAATATGGCGAGCTAGCGAAAAAAATGAGAAGCGCTTTTGAACTAATCCGACAAACTAGTTGGTATCAAATCATTCCTCAAACAACCAACAATTTTGTTCCCCATGTCATGCATTCTGATGTTCGTTACCGAGCTCTTTATCAATTGTATAGGGACATTAACAGCGATGATTACCGGGTAGAATTAGATCCCTCATATACTTATCAATGGAAGAGAACAGATCGTTTGTATGAACTTTGGGGGTTTATTCAGTTAATGAATGTTTTATCAAAAGATTTAGACTATAAGCCGTTCAAAGGATGGTTGTATGATCGAGATTACAATCACAATGTGCATGTCATACCTCGATTATCTCCGGATACAATTGTTTCTTACAAAAAAGACGATATACAATTGAATCTTGTTTACGATGGGACTCTCCCGTATGAGAGTAAGAAAACTATACACGATCAGCCACTTTGGGCAATGGATTCACACAACCGCCCAGATGGTCGATTGGATGTATACAAAGATTGGGAATATCTAGGGAGTTTAATATTTGACTTCAAATACCGTCCTAGAAAAAATATATGGCGGGCAGAAAAAGTTAGACAAAGTAATCGTACGGATGTTATGAGGCAATTGACATCGTATGCTTCAGGGATATCTAGCCCTTATCTGTTTGATCTTAGAGGGACTGGCAAATTTCAAGCATTGAGACCAATACACGAGGTATGGGCAATTCATCCTTCTAAAGAAGGTAATGAGGAGACAAAAGAGTATTCTGATCATCGACTTAAGATAGTTCAATTAAGTCCAGGTCACGAAAACCGACATGTATCTAATGAATTGCAATTTGCTATTAAAGGGGTATTAGAGCGTAAGGATATCTTATTGAAGGATTTCACTAATTTGCAGCCGTAATACTTATTTATTTTGAAGATGTAAGAAAATCAATACTGAGTCGTCTATTTAGGATTGATCTTGCTTGCTCATTGAACAACTATTTTATGAAGATGAATAATACCTAAAAACTGAGTAGAAAACTTAATCGCAAAATGGTTACTTCAAATTTCGGCTAGGAGGGCATCCTTGGTGGCTATGAAGATAAAGACACACGTGAAGAAGTTTAAGATGCTTGATTATCGAAAAGGTTGGTATTTTATAAAACAATTTTAGATTTTGTTAGCTTCATTTTGTAAAGAGCATAAGACGAAAAAACAAGCATCCTGTCCCACTTGTAAGGTAAACAGGATGCTTTTCGTAATGTTTGGGATTCATTAATTTAAATATGAAAATTTCAGGGATAAGATATCCTTTCTTTTTTATCTGTATCCTGTATTTACCTATCTTATTTCCTGCAAAAATAAGGCCCACACCACTTGGTTTCATGAGTCTTCACATACGTCCACGTAAAATCCTTATCCACGACATACACATCGTATTCCATTTCCAAGTCCCCGGCAGAAAACGCCGCAGCATTTTCCAAGATCAACACCTCGTTGGAAAGCTGGTAAAACACATAGTATGACTCATGGGCAACTTGCTGAAAGGCTTTATCCGCTTCCTCGCGTTCAAGACAATCCCTCAGCTTATTGCTGAATAAATGCCACAGATATCCTTGGTAGCCGTCTTTATTTTTGAGAAAAATCCTCTCTTTATCTTCTTCGGTCAGATGGCTCGCAAAATGCTTCTCCCATTCTTCCCGTAAGTAAGGTCCCCAAATAGACAGCTCTGTTGTCTTCGTGTTCTTTGCCTTCATCCGGTCAGCTAGTTTCATTGGGCCCTCCATGTCGGTACAAGATCCTTTCTAAGAAAATACGTATGAATGAGTGTGTCGGTCACGTTTCGACTATTGACAAAGGAAAACGAGGGGCATATTATAATACCCATAGGGGTATACGTATAAAATTGATCAATCAACATTTCCACTCAAAATGTAGGAGGTAGACAACATGTCCGTACAATCGAATTTTTCTGCTGATAAAACACTAGATTGCAAAGGCTTGGCATGTCCAATGCCTGTCGTACGCACAAAAAAAGCAATGGAAGAGATGTTACCGGGTCAGGTGATGGAGGTGCAAGCAACTGATAAGGGGTCATCGGCTGACCTGAAGAGCTGGGCAAACAATACGGGGCATGAATTTTTGGGTACGGTTCAGGAGGGGGAAGTATGGAAGCATTTCCTGCGAAAAGCGAGTACCCATGAGGTGAAGGAGGAGACGAACTTCTTGCGGACCATTTCTAATGAAGAACTGCAAAAAAAGCTGGAAGCCAAAGAGAAGCTGACACTCATTGATGTTCGAGAACCGGCGGAATACGCTTTTCACCGCATTCCTGTAGCCATTTCTATACCCCTGGGAGTATTGGAGCAGCGTTTGGATGAGCTACAGCCCGACGACGACATCTACATTATCTGCCGATCCGGCAAACGCAGCGACATGGCTTGTCAGTTGTTGGCCAAAAAAGGTTTTACCAAAATCACCAATGTGCTACCGGGTATGTCCGGCTGGAATGGCCCGGCAGAAAAACAATAAGGGGGAGAGAAAGATGATGGAACAACAAACAAGCGTGGAGGCAATGACAGCACACGAGCTAACGCAGCTTCTTTTTGCGAAGGAGGAATTGTTTATTCTCGACGTTCGCAATACGAGCGATTATGAGAATTGGCGAATCGAAGGGCATCGAGTAGTGAGCATGAACATCCCTTACTTTGATTTGCTGGATGGGGTAGAGGCTGTTCTTGAGAAAATCCCTGTGAATCAAAAGGTGTTGGTCGTCTGTGCAAAAGAGGGCTCATCCATTTTTGTTGCAGAGATGCTAGCAGAAGCGGGCTTTACGGATGTTTTTTACCTGCAAGGTGGCATGAAAGCGTGGAGTGAGCATCTGGAGCCAGTGAAGGTAGGAGACCTCCGTGATGGCGGTGCGATTTACCAGTTTGTCCGCATTGGAAAAGGCTGCTTGTCTTACATGATCGTATCAGGAGGGGAGGCGGCTGTCGTCGATACACTGCGGATGACGGATGTGTACGAAGCATTTGCAGCCAAGCATCAATGGACGATCAAGCACACCATTGATACCCACCTGCATGCCGACCATATTTCCGGTGGAAAGAAGCTGGCAGATCGGCTCGATGCATCGTATTGGCTTCCAGAAAAAGATGCGGAAGAAGTTACGTACTCCTATCGTAAGCTAGAGGAAGGGCAGGAAATCCAGGTGGGGGCAACCAAAATCGCGATCCTGCCGATCTACTCCCCCGGACATACCATCGGAAGTACGTCACTGATTGTCGATGATACGTATTTTCTCACGGGTGACAGTCTGTTCGTAGCTTCGATCGGACGTCCGGATTTGGCTGGGAAAGCAGAAGATTGGGTGGGAGACCTGCACAACACCCTGTATAATCGATATAAAGAGCTTCCCGAGCATTTAGTCGTGTTGCCTGCTCATTTTGGCAGCTATACGGAGCTTGGTCCAATGGGTGTCGTATCTGCCCGTTTGGGTGACTTGTATCGCAACAATCCAGGGCTAACGATTGCGGATGAAAGTGAATTCCGCCATATCGTTACGCACCATTTGCCGCCGCAGCCGAATGCGTATCAAGAAATTCGTCAAGTGAACATGGGGAAATTAAAACCGAGTGAAGAGGAACAACAAGAGATGGAAGTAGGGCCAAATCGCTGCGCCATTCACGATAAATAACCAAAAGGTGGTTCAAAAAATCGTCTTTTGATCACGCGCTTATATAACAGGAGGAATAAAAACATGGCGGATATTGTGGTAGATACAAAAGGTCTGGCTTGCCCGATGCCAATCGTCAAAGCTAAAAAAGCAATGGACGGAATGCAATCCGGTCAAACCATGGAAGTACTCTCGACGGACAAAGGCTCGCTGAACGACTTCACTGCTTGGGTCAAGCAAACAGGGAATGAGCTAGTTTCCCATGAGGTTGAGAACGGTGTGTACAAATTTTTAGTGAAAAAGCTGTAAGGAGACAGAAGTGAGCACTCTTGGATGAAGCGCTAACGGTTCGTGTAGTGCTCGCTTACTCCTGATTTTCATAAACGATACGTACGCCAAGATGCGTATAGATTTCTTCTTTGTAGTGGCCATTAGGGCATTGCTTTTCACTGAACAAGGCATTTTTGTGTGAGCGCAAAGGTTCTTGGCAGGTGGGGCACCGATGCTGAAAAATGGATTTGAAAAAGCGGACCATTTAAATCACCTTATTCACAGTTATTTACTTGGAATTGATTTTACCTGATGTTGGTTCATTTGAAAAGAGGGTTGAGCATTCCGATGCGTTAGGTAGGAATGCGAGGAGGATATATGGACGTATTACTGCTTCTGCTCATGGTCTCTCTCGGTTTTGTCGGCTCCTTTTTTTCCGGACTGCTCGGGATTGGTGGAGCGATCATCAGCTATCCGATGCTTCTGTTTATACCACCGGCACTAGGGGTGGCGCAGTTTTCCGCCCAGGAAGTTTCGGTGATCTCGATGTTTCAAGTATTTTTCGCGTCGCTGTCTGGCGTACTGGCTTTCCGCAAAAGAAACGGGAAAAACTCGCCCCTGATTCATAAAGGACTCGTCAGAGATATGGGTGTAAGCATCTTGGCGGGAAGTCTGATTGGTGCAGCTCTCTCCCAGTACTTGTCGAATGAAAGCATCAATTTGGTGTACGGAATCCTGGCGATTATTGCCGTGATTTTGATGCTCGTGAAAAATAAGGGAACAGAAGCGGCAGCAGGGGAAGTCACGTATAACCGCTTCATTGCTGCTGGTGCTGCGTTTGCCGTAGGAATCGTATCTGGGATTGTCGGTGCAGGGGGAGCGTTCATCCTCATTCCGATCATGCTGACTGTGTTGAAAATACCTACGCGCGTGACAATTGCCTCATCTTTGGCCATTGTATTCATCTCCGCAATAGGTGGTGTGATCGGGAAGCTGTCGGGTGGGCAAATTCCGCTCTTGCCCGTTTTGTATACGGTCATCGGAAGTGTTTTGGGGGCACCGGTGGGCAGTATGGTCAGCGCCAAGAGCGATGTGAAATATTTGCGTTATGGCCTGATTGTGTTGATCAGTGGAACGGCTATCAAGATTTGGAGTGACATTTTATAAGGAAAGATGCTTTTCTTTGCAAAAGCTTCTTTCGCTTATTTTTATACCTATACAAGTATAAGTATTTTAAAGGAGTGTTCTTACATGGAAAAACAACAAAAAGAAAAAACGACGATTGTGTTGTTCAGTGGTGACTTGGATAAAGCGATTGCGGCCTTTATTATTGCGAACGGAGCGGCGGCCTATGATCATGATGTCACGATTTTCTTCACCTTTTGGGGACTGAATACGATGCGCAAGGACGAGATCGTGAAGGTAGAAAAGGGATGGCTTGAAAAAGCGTTCGGTTGGATGATGCCAAGAGGCGCCAAGAAGCTCGGACTGTCTAAAATGAACATGATGGGGATGGGGCCAGAGATGATCAAGCATGTCATGAAAAAACACAATGCCCTGACGCTTCCACAACTAATCGAGCTGGCTCAGGAGCAGGGAGTGAAGCTGGTCGCTTGTACGATGACGATGGACTTGCTCGGTCTCAAACAGGAGGAATTGCTCGACGGAATGGAGTATGCAGGTGTAGCCGCTTATTTGGGGGATGCGACTCAGGCAAGAGTAAACCTGTTCATTTAAACAGCACGCGCAGGCAGCTTGCTTGACATTACCTGGATTTCGCATAAGATACCTGTATACGTATGCCTTGTCGTGAAACAGGAGGAATTCATATGGATTACAACTATAGTGACGATATCAAAAGACGTTTAAAACGAATCGAAGGACAAGTACGCGGTGTGCTGAAAATGATGGACGAGCAGAAAAACTGCAAAGACGTAGTAGCGCAGCTCTCCGCCGTTCGCAACGCTTCAGACAAGGCGATTGCCCAGATTGTAGCGGAAAACCTGCAACGCTGTTTGTTAGAAGAGCAGGCTGCTGGAGGAGACACGAGCAAGCTGGTGAAAGAAGCCGTAGAGCTCTTGGTCAAGAGCCGTTAAACCGATTTTGGAGAGGAGCTTCCTATGAGTTTCACTACGATTCTTTTGCTGTTCGCCTATGCGGTAATTATTTGGTATGTCATCTCTCGCTTCGTTCCTGTAAAAGGATTGGAAAATCTCAAGTCAGATCAGTTCAAGGAACGGGTTAACCAAAAAAGCAGGGTGCTGCTCATCGACGTACGCGAGCCTCACGAATATAAAGCGGGTCATATTCCCTCAGCAGTGAACATCCCTTTGTCTCAGCTCGACCATCGTGCAAAAGAAATTTCCAGCAAGAACGATATATTGCTATACTGCCGGAGCGGGATGCGTAGTAAGCAGGCAGCAAAAATTTTAAAGAAACACGGCATTCCTCAGATGGCACATCTGCAAGGCGGGTTCATTACCTGGAATGGTCCGACGAAAAAGAAGTAACAGCTAGCACCTGGTGTATGTGTGAATACCGGGTGCTTTTTTTATGCGTTGAAAAAACAGGGTTGACAATTTGTTTTGTTGTAACTAAAATGATTACAACAAGGCGATGCGGTAACGCCTATTATTTTTGAGAGGGTTGTAACTAATTCAGTTACATCTACAACATAAAAATGGAGGGAATATCATCATGAAGATTGCAATTGTAGCAGCAAGCGGTAAAGCAGGTAAGGTGATTATGAAAGAGGCGTTGGATCGTGGTCATCAAGTGACAGCGATTGTACGTGATGCATCCAAAATCGAGCAGACTGACGTAGCAGTGATTCAGAAAGATGTATTTGACCTGACAGCAGCAGATTTGAACGGCTTTGACGTAGTCGTGAACGCTTTTGGTGCACCAGCAGGCCAGGAACATCTGCACGTAGAGTCAGGGAAAGCTTTAATTGAAGCATTGAAGGGTGCTCCTTCTACACGTTTGCTCGTTGTAGGCGGTGCAGGCAGTCTGTTTGTAGACGAAGCCAAAACACTGCGTCTCGTAGAAACGCCTGATTTCCCTAAGGCTTACTTGGCAACAGCACAAAAGCATGGAGAGTACTTGCGTGTATTGGAAGAGTCAAACGGCATTCAATGGACTTATATTAGTCCATCTGCCTTTTTTGATCCAGCAGGGGAGAAAACAGGCGCGTACCAACTCGGAAAAGACCATCTGCTAGTAAACGCTAGCGGACAGAGCTATGTGAGCTATGCCGACTTCGCAGTGGCGTTGCTCGATGAAATCGAAAATCCGAAGCATCGCAATGAGCGCTTCACAGTAGGCTCCTAATGTAATTAGGCTCCTGAACAAAAAGACCAGCTTCCTACTAAAGGCTAGCTGGTCTTTTTTGTGTATCGTGATTATCTGCCAATCCCACCGACGAATGGGTAGGAAAACGGGCGTCCATTTAAGGAGTAGATGATGCCTTTAATCGGGTAGTAGATCGCCATCAGTCCAAACACAATCAGGAATGGAATCCCAATCAACAAGAAGGTGAAGAACCAGGAAATAGCGATGAGCACCGTCATTATGATGTGGAAGAACAAAGCTTGCAGCGCCATACTTTTGGCGCCACGATTTTGTACGAGCAGCCAGACAAGAATGGGTACAAGGATCGGTGCAAAAAATGTGCTAGCGTGCGTTATGACTTTTACACCTTTATAATCCATGAATAAATCCTCCTTGATTAGATGTAAAACTTGATCTACTGCCATTGTAACGTATGGAAATCACTCGAAAAACCATCATGAGCGTGATTATTTGATCCGACCAGAGACGGAGGAATTTTTATTTCCATTCGTTTACTGTTATAGTAGTAAGAAAATCTTTCGTTTTTGGTAGATAATTCGTAATGTTTTTTGGATATGATAATGGATAAGCAAGAACTGAGAAGGGAGCATATAGACATGATGATCGATTGTCATCATCCGTCCAGCATGAAGGATCGGCTGATGTTCTTCTATAATTTTTTGCAGTCGCCAGGCCAAGTAGGCAGTATTACTCCTAGCTCCCGTGCACTTTGTAAACAAATGGTTGCGCCCATCGACTGGGAGCAAGCACATACAATTGTGGAATTAGGAGCAGGAACGGGGATTTTTACGAAGTGGATCGAGCAAAAGAAAAAACCGGAAGCCGTACTGGTATCCTTTGAAAAGGAGACCAAGATGCGCAAAAGGTTGGAACCACTATTTCCCGATGTACGATTCCACGAAGATGCGGTAGATTTGAATCGGGTTCTTTCGGACGCGGGATTGGGCAAAGCCGACTGTATTTTGTCGGGCCTACCATTTGCCAACTTCCCACAAGAGCTGCGTGATCAAATCATGGATCAGGTATATCATGCGCTAAAACCAGGTGGAGTATTTGTCGCCTTTCAATATTCGCTGCAAATGAAAAAGCAGCTTTCCTCTGTATTTGAGCAAGTATCGGTGAAGATGGTTCCATTGAATCTGCCACCTGCCTTTGTTTACATTTGCCGGAAGGATGATGGCAAGGGTGTCGGCTAGGAGGATTTCTAAATGATTGTCGATATGCTGTCCGAGTCTGTGGGTCAGTTTGGCTATTTTGCTCTTTTCTTTATGTTATGGCTAGGGATTGTTGGTATGCCGATTCCTGACGAGGTGATCGTGCTGTCTGCAGGGGTGCTGACCTCGATGGGACTTCTGCATGTTATTCCTGCATTTATTGCGACCTATCTGGGTGTCGTTTCGGGGCTATCATTGGGATATGTGCTCGGGAGATGGCTAGGTGCACCTGCACTGAACTGGATTAGTCGCAAAAAAGGAATGAACAAGTACGTAGATCAAGCGCAGTCGCTTCTCGACCGTTACGGAAGCTACGCCCTGTGTATCAGCTATTTCTTTCCGGTTGTCAGGCATGTGGTCCCTTACTTGGTCGGGATCGGGAAAATGACGTTTCCACGGTACGCCCTCTTTTCGTACACAACCGGCTTTGTATGGACGCTGATCTTGTTTTTGCTCGGTCATTTCATGGGAAATAAGGTGGAGATGCTTACTTCTTATGTGGCCTTATTGAATAATCGAACCGTGATTTTCTCTGTCTTAGGTGCACTGGTTCTCATTGCTGCTGTTTATTATGGATTTACCGTTTGGAGAAAACAAAAAAACATGGCGACTGCGCCACAGCCTCTGATGATCGATCGTGATCGAAAAGAGTAACCCGAATGGAATAATGAAGAAGTCAACAACCCTTTGCGTGGAGCAGAGGGTTGTTGTTTTTGATCATAAAAAAACCATCCGTATGTGCGGCAGTGGCACAATGGATGGGCTTTGGACAACGCTTATGAGGTAGCCTTGTTTCTTCGAATGCTTCGCTGGCGCAGCCATTCCGGCAAGATGATTCCGAGTAAAATGATCACGACTCCGCTCACTTGGAGTATAGAGACAGATTCATTCAAAATGACATAGGAGGAGAGCACAGCCATAGGTAGCTCAGCTGCTCCTAATATAGCTCCCATCCCCGGTCCTATGTGGGGCATACCATAATTGAAAAAAACGGTCGGGATGAAAATACCGAAGAAGGCGAGCAAAAATACGTATGGAAACAACCCGTCCAACAATGCTCCGTTGAATAGAAAAACGGGTGGGTAAATCAGACTGGCCAACAGAAAAGAGCCAGTCGCCATGCTGGAACTACGAATCCACGGATTAACAGCAATGGCGATTTTCCCGCTAAACAAAATAAACAACGTAAAAGAAACGGCTGAGAGAAGACCGAAGACGACACCAAGGATATGGAATTGGGCCAATCCGCCACTCTCAAAAATTCCTCCTGCAAGAAGGGTCCCTGTCAGCAGCAACAGGAGGGAAAAAATCGTCTCCTTTCCAGGCATTCGGCGAGTCATCACAGCTTCAACCAGTACGCCCATCCATGTGAACTGAAACAAAAGGACGATGGCGATCGAGGCTGGGATATATTGCAGGGCATTGTAGTACATAATTCCGGTGGAACCGACAGACAGACCTACGGCGACCAATAATAGCAACTGGCGAAGGGGAGGCTTGGTCCGCAGGAAAAAAAGAGCGGGTATCCAGGTCAGCACAAAGCCCAAAAACATTTGCCCACCAATTACTTCTGCGGGCGAATAGCCTTGCTTGTAGGCAAGCTTTACGATGGTTGATAGTATGCCGTAACTACATGCTCCGAGAAAAACCAGGAGGATGTATCTCATCTGATGCATCTCCTCACATACGATAATAATTCTTAGCTAGGATATTACGACAGCGTCCGTTTGTCTATGGATGAAGAAGATTCCATTTTTGGTTCGAACAAAGGTTTACGTTTGATCCCAGCGGGAAATAGTGAAGTGACACTATATAATCGTACCCACTAACAATGGTGTAGCTATAGGTTTGGTGAACAGCTTGGAAAAAAGGGGGAGGCTTGTGTACCTGAAGTGGAGGGATCGATTATTTTCCACATTTTTATTGTTGATTCTAGGGCCGACTATTCTTGTTTGCTTCCTTTTTTTTGATCAAGCCAAAGCGGCCGTGTTTGAACTATACAAAACGAACATGGACGCGAATATAGGGCTCGTCGATGAACGGCTTTTGTCCCTTTTTCAGTCTATCCAAAAGGATACCGATGAATTGGCGGATAGACTAGCCAAACGTCTCACAGAGGAACCGTCTTTTGTGGAAGGAAAAAAGAATGGCTTTAGACGTGAATGGACATCACAGGAACAGGTCCAAAATCTATTCGAGCGTTTCTCTCGCAACCAAAAAGTGGTAGGAAATATTGTTTATCTCGGCGAGGATGGAAGAGTTTTCTTATTACATGAAGATAAGAGCTGGAGTGCGGATAATCAATTTATGGAACGAGAGCAATGGGGAACTGGAGAAAACAGGGTAGATTTTCTTACAAAAAGGGAGCAAGAGAAGCGCCCAAGATCATTTTTTCTCGAGAAGCGCCTGGAGAGCTCGAATCCAAAAGCTACGGGACTTTTATTGGTGGAAATCAATCTGGATAAACTGACTGACTGGGTCCGCACCTATGTCGTTCCAAAAGAGTATGGCATGATGGTCCTATCCCCCTCCCGAACTATTATGATTCACACCGATAAAGCTATGATTGGAAATCATGTTTCGACGCTTCCTCATTATGAATTGGTACACAGGCAGTGGGAACAATCCAATGAAAAAGGACTCTTTTCTTTGCTTATCCAAGGCAAGGACATTTACGTATACCGTCTAGTGTCTGAAAAAAGCGGTGGTGCTTATTTTGAATGGTTGCCAAGAGAGGGGATTAATGAACGATTACAACAATTGAACCTCATCTTTTGTTTCACCCTTTTTATCGTAGTCTTATTTGCCTGTTATGTGGCACACCGTTTATCAAAATGGATTGGTGAGCCGATTTATAGCTTGGTATCGGCCACTGATTCCTTGTTGAAAGGTGATTTTTCCATACGCGTCCCGATACATGGGATGAAAGAAATAACGTTACTGGAGAATAAGTTCAACACGATGGCAGAACAGATGCATGCGTTAATTATCCGCGAGCGGGAGTATTCGCAACAGAGCCTGGATCAAATCGTTCGGAGCTTTTATTTAGCGGTAGAGATGAAGGACCCTTATACAGCCGGACATACAGAACGAGTTACGCACTATGCCCTTATCATTTATGATTATTTACAGCAACAGGAACAGCTTGCAGTTTCACGAGATGATTTACGTTATGCTGGCTTAATGCATGATATCGGAAAAGTAGCCATTCCTGACCACGTCCTTTTAAAAACAGGGAAGCTATCGCCTGACGAGTATGAATGCATGAAAACTCATTCCATTATCAGTGGAAAAATTGTAGAGCAAATAGAAAACCTGTCACATATCAGTTTAGGGGTACGGCATCATCATGAGCGATGGGATGGAAAAGGTTATCCTGATCAGCTCAAAGGGGAAGAAATCCCGCTGATTGGGCGTATTCTTGCCGTTGCAGATACGTTTGATGCTATGACCTCTACACGTTCCTATCGCAAAGCCATGTCGGCAAAAGAGGCGTACGAAGAAATTCTCCGCTGCCAAGGTACACAGTTCGACCCCTCTATTGTTTCGATTTTTAAGAAGGCTTTTGAGGATGGAGCTATTCAGATTACACAATCAGCGGATTGTAAGGGAAGAGTTAGTAAGGATAGAGAGATTTCCTAGCGCTGGATAGGTTTACTCCTTGCTATCGGCTACTAACTTTGGTATTCTAATTCTACCGTGCTAGACGGGGAGGTTGCGGTGCCCTGTAACCTGCAATCCGCAATAGCAGGGTTGAATTCCTATCCTAGGTTTTCTTATGTGAGGCTGCCTTATGGCGGCGGTGTTGAGGAGCGGGTCCTGTGCAACGCGAACCCATGAATCTGGTCAGGTCCGGAAGGAAGCAGCCATAAGTGGATCATCGCGTGTGCCGCAGGGTAGCCTGCTCTGAGCTGCTACCATAAGTAACGCTCGGATAAGGATTATCGAAGATAGGTGCACGGTACTTATCACGCATGTACAGATAGCATGTTTCCGAAGGGAAGCATGCTATTTTTATTTTGCGATCCAATTATTTTTTGTTGGAAATTGACGATAACTAGCGAAACATTTCCATGCTTTTTAAGTGGATAGAATGAAGGTTTTACGAGTATTTTCACGAATTTTCATAATAGGCGGAAAGGATTTCGTTTCTTTCCTTTCAAAATACGTCATAGGCCAGGAGGGACAAGCTATGAGTGCACTTTCTTCGTTACATCTCGTTGGCTCGTCCGGTCGATTGCAGCGGTTCATGCATCAACTGCCTACTGCCGTTTTATTGGTGAATCAAGCGGGTAGTATCGTGGAGGTCAACGAACAACTGCTTCGTATAACCGGATATTCACGCGATCAACTTATCAATAAGCCTATCAGCTCTCTTCTTCCCCATCGAGGTTCCATGGAGCACCTGTATGAGGAATATTTGCGAAAGGAAGAAGAAGTGGGAACCAAAGGCGAGGTCGAACTAGAATGGTGTGATAAACAGGGGAGATGCAGGAACACGTCTGTCATGATCATGGCACAGCAAGCAGAAGAACTTCTGTACATGATCCATTTTCCCCAACTCGTAAAAGAGAGCGATCGGCTTTTGTCGCAACGATTGTTGACCAAACTGACCTATGATACAAGCATGGGCTTGTTTATCCTCGACGAGAAATCGATCATTATCGAAGCCAGTCAGACGGCGTGCAAGCTGCTGGGTATGGAGAGACTGGACGTCATCAATAAACACGTGGATCAAGTATTTAGCGGTATCCCCGAACCGCATCGGTTCATTAAAAAAGAACTTTTGGAAGGCGTAAAGCTGCAAAATGTCGCGACTTCCTGGACCAATGACAACCAACGCTATGAGCTGATTGTCGACGCAAATACACTCCAAGACGAGTCAGGGAAAACAGTAGGGGCGTTTATTCTTTTCAAAGACATAACAAACCTGCGATCCTTCGCCCAAAAGCTCGAACGGAATGAACGCTTGGCGATGATCGGGCAAATTGCTGCTGGTACAGCACACGAGATTCGCAATCCACTTACCTCGATCAAAGGATTTCTGCAAATGTTCCTCAAGTCATTCGCTGACAGTGGCATGGAGAGGGAGAAAACGTACACCGAAATCATGCTCACAGAAATTAATCGCATCAATTCTTTAGTGAGTGAATTCCTACTATTGAGCAAGCCGCGTAATATTCAATATTCCATGGTCGACTTAAATACCGTTTTTGAGGAAATTTTGCCGATCGTCGAGTCACAGGCGAATCTGTACGGAATTGATGTTCAGTTTGCCTCTCGTGGTAAGCTTCCGATGGTCGTCGGGGATAACGAGCTATTGAAGCAAGTGTTCATTAATATCTGCAAAAATGGAATAGAAGCAATGGGAGAGCAAGGGTCGCTTCGGATTTCCCATCATTTCGACCAGGATGGCGACAAAGTGAGTATCGATATCCACGATTCAGGTCCGGGCATCCCGCTTTACATTATTGATAAGATTTTCGATCCGTTTTTTACGACAAAAGAGGAAGGGACAGGGCTCGGATTGTCTGTCTGCCAAAAAATCATTCACGATATTGGCGGTCAAATCCGTGTCTCCTCCAAAGGGTTTGGGACGACCTTCCATATCATGCTGCCGTATTAGGAGTAGAAAGCGTCCCGCACAATTGTGAACGGGGCGTTTTTTAAGTGAGACATGTCCGTTCACTTTGTACGAACGGTGGCAATCGTGTATACTGAATAGGATATAGAAGAGGACTGTGCAGATGGGGAGTGTCATACGAACATGGCTTATACCGCGCTATACCGCGTATACCGACCGCAGACTTTTCAAGACGTAGTCGGACAAGAGCATGTTACGACAACCTTGCGTAATGCTTTACGCGAAAATAGGCTGTCCCATGCCTATTTATTCAACGGTCCCCGAGGTACGGGAAAAACAAGTGCAGCCAAAATTATGGCCAAAGCAGTGAACTGCGAGCAGCCCATAGATGGTGAGCCATGCAATCAATGCGATACGTGTAGAGCCATCTCCAACGGTTCTGTAACGGATGTGCTGGAAATCGACGCGGCATCCAACCGTGGTGTTGAAGAGATCCGCGACATTCGTGACAAAGTGAAATTTGCCCCGAGCGACGTCAGGTATAAAGTGTACATCATCGATGAGGTGCATATGCTGACGACAGAGGCATTTAACGCTTTGTTAAAAACCCTCGAAGAGCCGCCGTCCCACGTCATTTTTATTTTGGCGACGACAGAGCCGCACAAGCTGCCAGCGACGATTATCTCTCGTTGCCAGCGCTTTGATTTTCACCGAATTCCACTGAGAGTGATGGTCGATCTTTTGCAAAGGATTTGCCAATCACAAGGGGTGCAGGTGGAGGAGCAGGCCCTGCAGCTCGTAGCGAAGATGGCTGAAGGTGGAGCCCGTGATGCTCTTAGCTTGTTGGACCAAGCGATTAGCTATAGCAAGGACGAGGTTCGTGCTAGTGATATTATGCAGATTACGGGCACAGTTGCCCAATCTTACTTTTCTGTGCTTGCGCGACATATTGCCGAAAACGATGTTGCACAGGTCATGGAGCAATTTGATACAGTCATGGTGCAAGGGAAGGACCCGGAGCAGTTCCTGCACGATTTCCTCTACTATTACCGCGATATGCTGTTATTAAAGACAGCTCCGCAGCTAGAAGAGATTGTCGAGCGGACCATGATTGATGAACAGTTTGCAGAGGTTGCAAAGCTGTACTCGTTTCCGGTGCTTTACGCAGCGATTGAGACCTGCAATCAGGCTTTGTCGCAATTAAAATGGTCGACCTACGCAAGAGTGCTGGTTGAACTGACTCTCGTCAAAATGTGTCAGCCTAATGCAAATGCGACGGAATCTATAGGAGCCTCACCCGTTAACAGCGAGGAACTGACCGCCATGTCCAATCGTATCCGCGTTTTGGAAGAGCGTTTGGTTCAAGTAATGCAAGGTCAGGTGAGCATTCCCGGCCAGCAAAAGTCCGAGGAAACACGCAAGAACGAGCCAAGGCGCATAGCTGCGGCTTCTGGTGGTTCACGAACCCCGATGAATAGAGTCAGGGAAGTCGCGAAGGCCATGGATGAGAATTTGACGAGACAGGTGCGCGGGCAGTGGAGTCAAATTTTGACCGAACTGAAAAAGATCAAGATCCAGTACCAGGCTTGGCTAGTCAATGGTCAACCGGTAGCTGCCGGCAATGAAGCTGTTGTCGTAACCTTCAACAGTGCCATC
The DNA here is from genome assembly GCF_013284345.1 of Brevibacillus sp. MS2.2. Classification (NCBI taxonomy): domain Bacteria; kingdom Bacillati; phylum Bacillota; class Bacilli; order Caryophanales; family Paenibacillaceae; genus Brevibacillus; species Brevibacillus sp. MS2.2. The sequence continues at coordinate 16,531 of NZ_JABSUZ010000031.1, read as the reverse complement.
CATTGCGATAAGACGATGGAGGCAGAGCTTCGGAGCGTGATCGAGCGCGTTATGTCTACGGTGTTGGGCAGGCCCTTGCAGCTCTTGTCTGTTATGGAGGAAGAGTGGCAAAGTGTAGACCAGCAGGTTGGTCAAAAAGACGCTTCTGATGAGCCGGAAGAGGACTCGTTTTTGGCGGAAGCCATCAAGCTCGTCGGAGAAGGTCTTGTTGAAGTCAAAGACTAAATCATACACTCATAACCATTTAGGGAGGATACCTCAATGAAAAACATGCAGCAAATGCAACAAATGATGAAGCAAGTGAAAAAAATGCAGGAAGAGATGCAAAAAGCGCAAGAAGGCTTGAAAGAAAGAATCGTGGAAGGCTCTGCTGGTGGCGGTGCTATCACTGTGAAAATCGATGGACATAAGCAAATCAAAGACATCGTGATCAAGCCAGAGGTAGTAGACCCTGAAGATGTAGAAATGCTGCAAGACCTGGTGCTCACTGCTGTGAACGATGCACTGCGCAAAGCAGATGAAATGGTAGGCAAGGAAATGGGCAAATTTACTGGAGGCATGAACATCCCAGGCCTGTTCTAAAAATTGGGCAGGAAAAGAGGAGTAGGCGATGTTTTATCCAGAACCGGTCTCAAAGCTCATTGATGGTTTTATGAAATTGCCCGGCATCGGTCCCAAAACGGCTGGGCGGCTTGCCTTTTTTGTGCTCAATATGAAAGAGGACGACGTGCTTGATCTGGCAAAAGCATTGGTCAATGCCAAGCGCCAGCTTCATTACTGCTCGGTCTGCAACAATATTACCGATCTCGATCCATGTCATATTTGTCGGGACAAACGTCGTGACGGCTCGATCATCTGTGTGGTGCAAGAGCCGCGAGACGTGGTAGCAATGGAGAAGACGAGAGAGTTTGAAGGGTATTATCACGTTTTGCACGGGGCGATTTCTCCTATGGATGGGATCGGCCCGGAAGATATTCGCATTCCTGACCTGTTGAAGCGCCTCGGTGACGAGCAGGTGAAGGAAGTCATTTTGGCGACCAATCCGAATATCGAAGGGGAAGCGACAGCGATGTACATTTCCCGGCTGATTAAGCCTTTTGGCATTCGCGTGACGCGTATCGCGCACGGCTTGCCAGTCGGGGGAGATTTGGAGTACGCCGATGAAGTTACGCTGACCAAAGCATTGGAAGGCAGGCGTGACCTGTAAAGGAAATTTAAAAAGTTCTCCTTCTTTAGGTTCTCACCACTTTCTCGGTGCTGAAAGGACGACTTTTTAAATATCATCCGTACGATAAAGATAGAAAAGAAGACGGGGGCTGCCTGTCTTTTTTTCGTTTCGAGAGGTGGGTGCAGTATGCCGGTTATTCGTATGGAGTTTTTGATAGATGCTCCGCGACAGGTCTGCTTCGATGCTGCCAGAAGCATTGATTTGCATATGGAATCGACCGCCAGCACGAGGGAGAGAGCGATTGGAGGAGTTACGAGCGGACTGATAAACCTGGGGGAGACGGTTACCTGGGAAGCCATTCACTTCGGTATCAAGCAAAATTTGACGGTGAGAATCACAGAGATGGAGGAACCGCGCTATTTCGTGGATGAGATGGTTTCTGGTGCATTCAAACGGTTTCATCACACGCATGAGTTCATTCCGATAACGGACAATCAGACGAGAATGATCGATATATTTGACTACACATCTCCGCTGGGTATCTTGGGGAAGCTCGCGGATTGGTTGTTCTTGAAGGTGTATATGACGCGGTTTTTGCGGACGCGCAATGAATATCTCAAGCAAGTAGCAGAAGCACAGATAAAAGCTTTGCAATCCGGATAGAAATGCCGGACTTTTTTGAATGGACGAGACATACAGTGAAATAGGAGCGTGAGGAGATGCTGACAGGACCAGGACTGTCGCTTGCGAGTGGGATACGGCGACAAAAGTCCACTCCATGGGCGATCATGCTGTTTATTGGGTATTGGCTCATGTTTGCTGCGGAGTTATCCATGATTCGTTTTCACAAGGGTGAAGACGGAAAATGGGTTGCTACCACTGTCGGGCAACCGGAGGTATGGCTAGGATTACTTGCATTTGCAGTGACGGTATTCAGCTTCATTGCGACTGTTGGTTTCATTGTGAGCTTGCTCCGAGAAAGACGGCAGAAGACGTCATGGCTATGGCAATATGACGAGCTTACAGGGAATGATGTACTGCATATTGTGGCTTGGCTGCATGTGTTTCAAACAGGCGTACTGTTGTTGTATGGGTTTTTACTGGAAGGTACCTTCTTTTCCACCGGTACGATTGGAGGGATATTGGAATCAGCTATTTTCCAACTGTTCCTGTTGATTTTGATTCCGCTGTGGTTTCGTGGACGACTGGGGGAAATCGGCGTTCGCCGACCTGTACAACTAGGCCGGATGCTGTTGATGCTTGCTGCTCTGTTTCTTTTGATTGCACTGGTGCTAGATGCGGTGGTGACGAACCCGATTGCGGACTGGTTTGGACTGTCTCTGTCATCAGAGCGAGAGCAGCAGATCGAAAAAGAGATTGTGCAGGCCAAAGAAACGGATATTTTGGCGGCGCTCACCTCACTTCTGGTCATTGGCATATTGGTTCCGATTGCGGAGGAGATTTTGTTTCGTGGCGTGATTCAGACTTATCTGGTTCAGAGAATCGGGCCCATTATGGGTATCTTCCTGAGCAGTCTCTGGTTTGGGCTCCTGCATATGGATCTCGCTCTGTTTGCTCCGCTTTTTGTCATTGGACTTTTACTCGGATTCGTTCGACATCGGTACCAATCGATCTGGGGAGCGGTTTTGTTGCATGCAGTTAACAATATGACAGGAGTACTTTACTACTTTCACTGAGGGGGGAAGCTTGCAGGTGAGTAGGTGGAGAAAAAAAGCGCGGTTCGTGGTGGAATGGAATGAGGCGAGCTTGGATATGGCAGTCAATCAGGCGCGAATGGATTGGCAGCATGCCCGCCATCTTGCGGAGATCAGTGAACCGGATGGCGGTTTGGATGATGTCATTTATTATTTGCATGTGACAGAAAAGCGGTATATGTATTTGCTCGCGCAAGCAAAGCGCGAGAGGAATCGCCAACAGGCATAGGAGGAAGAGCAGATGACTACAGGGTGGGTTATAGCACTGATTGTAGTTGGAATATTGCTGGTGATTGCCGCCAGCAAATCTGTCACGGGCCCGATCAGATGGATTGGATTTGGGATCATGCAAGTCGTGATTGGCGCACTATTGCTGTTTTTCACCAATCTGGTTGGAGAGTTGGCTAACTTCCATATCCCGATCAACCCGGTGACGGCTCTGCTCGTCGGACTTCTCCGTTTGCCTGGATTGGCGGCGTTGATTGTCATCAAGCTATGGGTTATGTAAAGGTGTATCGATTCGGTTATCCATCGGTAAGCAAAAAAGCAACGCCGCGATCCTCGTATTTCACCCGGCTGCGACTTGGTTGACGAAAGGAAGCAAGGAGGGCGAGGAGGCGTGGCAGCGCAACGATCAATGTTCCGGTGATCAAGGTGAGCGCGTATCCTTTCGAAAGCCACACAAAAGCCCCGGCTGCTATCGCCATACTTCCCGCAATTACCGTGAACTCACTGCCCCGATAGACAGATAGCGGGATGGGAAGTGGATAGCCAGCCCCCCACCATGGAGAGACGAGCATATCGGCAGTTGTCTTTGGCTTGTGGCCGCGCAGAAGGGCATACAGTCGAAATAAAACCAAATGACAGATCGGTATTACAGGTAGAATCGCTAACGTCACAATCAGCGTATAAGCCGGGACTTGTAGCATAAATGAGTGCAAAATAAGGGACAAGCCAATTAACAACAGTTGAAAAAGGTAGCCGACGAATCGCCAGCGAAAACGATAGAGCAGCTTGTAGCTATAGATCGTATGGGCGGCGGTTTCCTTCATGAAAAGTCACTTCCTTTTACAGCAGTCTGGATGAATGAAAGTCTGCGTTTCCATTATCGCACAGTCGCAAATCTTGAGAAAGCTCATACAAGGAATGAAACAAGCCGTTTGTCTAACATGACTGGATTGACGGCTTTTTGTTATGGGCAGGATAAAAGGAATGAATCGGTAGGGCGTGATGTGGAGGGAAGGAAAGCGTGAGGCTATGGGTCATTTCAGAGGAGGTCGTAACCAGATTCGGCAAGGAGCTCGGAGCATGTGGGATTTTGCTGTCTGATTACCAAACAGATTCCTCAGATGAAGTTGCTGATGGATTTCTACTGACAAAAGAGACTGATGGCAAGCTTTTGCAGGAAAGGATGCAACAGCAGGGAACGGGGCCATGGCTCACGCTTGTCTACGGAAGCGACGTGCCATACGACTGGGCGAATACTTTACATACTCAATACGCGCGTACGGGGGAGCATGAGATCATTCGTATGGCGTTATGTACCCACGAGCGAGCTTTGCTTGGAGGGGAACCCAATGGAAGGTGGATGCGGTTCCTCTGTAAGCAGCTCGCTCGCTGCTCACTGGTGACGATGGTATGCGGGATGCGCGAGGTGGATGAAGCGCTTCGTCAATTCCCTCGCTATTTGGCGTGGAAGGAGCAATTTTATATCGAGCTTGGTGCCAGTTGCGATGAAAAAGGAATTTCTCTGCTGCAAGTCAGTCGCGCGCTCGGTATGGACAAACGAATCGGTCAGGGCTGGCTCTACCCTTCCCGCCAAGACTCTTCCCTCATCGTTCGATGGCTTGAAAAAGAATGTAGGCTCGTTCTACAAAAAGCGAATATACAGCGGATCATACTTTGGGGAGAGGACTCGCTATGGGAGCATATGCCTTCTGACTGGTTGGCTGAAAAAGACGTTGCAGTGTACACGGGGGAGGACAATCCAATTCCGAACAAAAGGATGACGGGTTGGACGCTATACAATTCGTGGCAGGATGCTGTAAAGGATGCGGACTTGCTCGTGATCGGAAATGCCGCGGGAACGACCATTGCAGAGCTGCCGTTATCAGAGCTGGTTAACGGAATGAGGCAGTCCTATGTCATTGATGCAGCAGCTTGCTTCCCTGTGCAGGAAGCCCAGTCCTACTTCCAAGCCTACCGAGCTATCGGCGAAAACACGAACGTTTGGGAATGATGCTGACTATAATAGGGTATAATGGTTGGTATATTGAGGAAAAGGGCAGGCGTTTTCACTATGGAAAAAGTTGCTCAGCGATGTATCGTCTGTGAACAGGAGCAGAATGACGGAATCGCCATTTGTGAGCAGTTTATCTGTCAACGGTGCGAACAGGAAATGGTCAATACCGATGTACAGGATGAAAAGTATCCATTTTTTATTCATCAAATGAGACGCATTTGGTTGCGAAAAGATGCGTGAAGAAAGAAGGCATCGGTGCATTCCGGTGTCTTTTTTTTGCTGGACTCATGCATGTCCAAATCATGCTAAAATAGGGGAATAAAAATAAAGGACGTGAGTCGCGCGTGTTGGAGAGAGATGTTGAATTTCGGGAGCGACAAAAGCGTGCGCCCCTTTATGAACAGCTTGAACGGCACGCCAAGCATCGGCCGCATCCGTTTCATGTGCCAGGACATAAAATGGGTCACAGCTTTGACAACCATGCGAAAAATCGCTTTCAAGACATCTTGGTGCTGGACGTAACGGAAATTAGCGGGACAGATGACCTGCATCAGCCACAAGGTGTCATTGCAGAAGCGCAGGCTTTGGCGGCGCAAGCCTTCCATGCGGAACAGACCAAGTTTTTGATCGGAGGAAGTACAGTAGGAAATATCGCTCTCATCATGACGGTATGCAGACCGGGCGACAAGATTCTCGTACAACGCAATTGCCATAAGTCTGTATTCAACGGCATTATGATGGCGAGAGCAACCCCGATCTTTTTAGTACCTGCAGTCGATCTGGCAACAGGAGTCGCTGCGGGTGTAAGGCGCGAAGATGTAGAGCGTGCGCTGCTTGCACACCCCGATGCCAAGGCCGTTTTTTTGACGAATCCGACCTATTATGGAATGGGTATCGATTTGGCGAAAATGGCGGCGACGGTCCATCGGTTTGACATACCGCTTTTGATAGACGAAGCTCACGGTGCCCACTACGGGTTCCATCCTGCCTTTCCGCGTTCTGCCATGCAGGAAGGTGCGGATGCTTCGGTTCAATCGACACACAAAATGGGAACGGCAATGACGATGTCCTCGATGCTGCATATTCAGGGAGAGCGGATTGACCGTGAACGGTTGTTCCGCCATCTCGCCATGCTTCAGTCTTCCAGCCCGTCGTATGTGCTAATGGCCTCACTCGATGTAGCCAGACGTCATCTGGCGTTGGAGGCGAGCGAGGAGTGGAACAGGTTGTTGCCGCTTTTGGACAAGTTTCGGGAGCGACTCGATCGACTGGAGTGGCTGGATTGGCCGCGACTGTCCACGAACAGCGTATACGCTACGCTTGACCCGTTGAAGCTGTTTTTCCACTTGCGAACGGCCCAATTCAGTGGATTTGAGTTACAGAAATGGATGGAAAAGCACGGGATTTTCTCGGAGCTGGCGGATGACTCTCATGTACTCCTCGCAGCCTCGACAGGAACCTCCTCCCGTGACCTGGATGCTTTGTGGAAACTGCTTGAATCGATGGCACCACAAGTAGAACCGGGGGAGGAACGCGTTCTTTTGACGGGAGTCGTGTCTTCCCATTATTTGCGCGAGCAGGCATTGCCAATGCATGAAGCTGTTGATTGCCCGAGGGAGTCGATTCTTTTGGAGCAGGCTCTGGGACGTATTGTGGCAGAGATGGTGATTCCATATCCGCCAGGGATTCCGGTGCTGGTGCCAGGCGAGCGAATCGATGAAGAAAGTCTGGCGATGCTGAAGGAATTGGCGAGAGGACAAACGCGGTTCCATGGCGTTCAGGACGACCAGCTACAAACGATACAGGTTTTACGATAATCTAAGCAACTGGCCTGCTACAAAAGGGGTGGAAGGAGTATGGAAGTGGCAACAGGAAAAAAAGGCCGATTTATTACAATAGAAGGCGGAGAAGGGGCTGGGAAATCCACCGTCATCGCCAAGCTGTACGAAGAGCTGAAGGCGCGGGGAGTCGATGTTCTTTTGACGCGTGAGCCCGGTGGAATTGATATCGCTGAAAAAATCCGGGAAATTATTTTGAATCCAGCCCACACGCAGATGGATGAAAGAACGGAGGCTCTCTTGTATGCGGCAGCACGTGGTCAGCATTTGGCCGAAAAGGTGTTACCTGCCTTAGCAGAGGGCAAGCTGGTACTATGCGACCGTTTTATCGACAGTAGTCTCGCCTATCAAGGACATGCGCGGGGATTGGGCATTGATGCTGTCTACCAGATTAACCGATTTGCTGTCGGTGACTGCATGCCGGAATTGACCCTATTCTTTGATGTACAGCCCGAAACCGGATTGGCGCGGATTAATGCCTCCCGTGGACGCGAAGTGAATCGTCTCGATTTGGAAGGGATGCGCTTCCATGAGCTTGTTCGGGAAGGGTATCAACTGGTAATGGAACGCGACCCGGAGCGCTTTGTCGTCATTGATGCCGAGCAGCCGATGGAACATGTATATCAATCAGCCCTGCAGGCACTGCTAGACAGATTATAAGGTTCCCTGTACCGCAGGATGATGTACATGCTGTATAATATGTTTAAGCAAAATAACGTACCAAGCCTACGTGTTTTTCATACAATGAAGAAGTCAAATTGGGAATTGATCATGGGAGAAAGGGTGATAGCCGATGAAAATGGTAGTTGCGGTCGTCCAAGATAAAGATAGTGGTCGTCTGTCTCAACAACTGGTGAAAAAAGGTTTTCGTGCTACGAAGCTGGCTAGTACAGGTAGCTTTTTACGCGCCGGTAACACAACTTTTTTGATCGGTACGTCTGACGAAAGCGTACCGGAAGTAATCGACATCATTGCGCATAATTGCAAATCCCGCAAACAAATGGTCACTCCCGTCTCTCCACTCAGTAATGCTGTAGACTCGTTCATGCCATATCCGCTGGAGGTACAGGTGGGTGGTGCGGCAGTTTTCGTATTGGATGTCGGAGAGTTCCACTCATTTTAACGTGGTTCCTTCTCTCTTTTTTCGCAACTTTCGTATATACTTGATCTCACGGGGATAAACCCTGTACTGGATCGGGCGACGGAGGTGGCGATATGAAAATCAGTGATGGGTTACGGCCTAAACTGGACTTGATTAAAACGACGGATTCACGCAAGAATCCTCAACTGGAAAAGCTGAATTTTGGCACGATGATTCAAGGAGAAGACGAACGTATGTCTCAGGAGAAGCTTACCCGGCTACTGACAGACATAGACAGGCAGGGACAGATTCTTGCTCGTTCCCGCGCCGTTCGTGACTTCTATGCTTATAAAAATCTCGTCAAACAGTTCATGGAAGAGGCTGTGAAGTTCGGCATTGCCTTGGACGATAGACGAGGAATGAATCGGCGTGGCCGCAGTAGGCTGTACAAAATCGTCAAAGAGGTGGACGCAGAGCTGCTCAAACTGACAGATGAGCTCTTGAGCGAGCAGGCACCAACGATTGATTTGTTAGCCAGGATTGGCGAAATCCGCGGCATGTTGATCAATTTGTATTTTTAGTGGGTGTGAAACCATCATGACATGGACCCGTTTTTCTCAGCAGCCACGAGCACAGGAACTGCTGTATCATAGTTTGCGCAACGAACGATTGGCACACGCCTACTTGCTGGCGGGTCCCAAAGGTTCAGGTAAAAAGCAGATGGCCCTGCATCTGGCGAAGTCCCTTTTTTGTTCGGAAAGGGAGGCAGACGCCTGCGGGGCCTGTGTTACATGCAGGCGCATAGAGGGTGGTAATCACCCGGATGTGTTGTTTATTACGCCTGATGGGGCTTCGATTAAAATCGACCAGATCCGTTCGCTGCAAAAAGAAATGGCGATGCGCGCCGTCGAGTCGTCACGCAAGGTATATATCATCGAGCACGTCGATAAAATGACGACACAGGCTGCCAACAGTCTGCTCAAGTTTCTGGAGGAACCGCCCGCTGGTGTACTGGCACTGCTTTTGACAGAGCACAGCCATGCGATTCTTCCTACGATTTTATCTCGATGCCAAATCGTTCAATTTTCACCACTTTCTGCAGGATCGATTGCGGAAAAGTTGCGTGCAGAGGGCGTTTTGGCGGGAATGGCGCAGGTTGCTTCCCACATTACGACAAATGTGGAAGAAGCCATGACACTCAGCCAATCAGAATCGTTTGCACAGCTAAGAAATCTAGTGATACAATTGGTGCAGGAGTGCAAACAGCGCAATTCATCTGCACTCTTAACGATCCATGATATGTTGCAAAAGAGCGACAAAAGTAAAGAGGAACTACCCCTCTTTTTAGATTTGCTCATCCTTTGGCTGCGCGATATCCTGTATTTGCAAGTAGGCAGGCATGCCCATCTCATTAACAGCGACCAACAGGATGTGCTGCAAGGACAAGCACTGGTATGGACAAAAGCTGAGCTCTTGCGCGGGATAGATTTGGTCATGGAGACGAAAAATCGGATAGAGCGAAATGCCAACGCACAGTTGGCTCTTGAGCGGTTGGTTCTTCAATTCCAGGAGGGATAACCCTTGTACGAGGTTGTTGGGGTCCGCTTTAAGAAAGCGGGCAAAATATATTACTTCGACCCTGACCGACTGCCGATTGAGCAAGACTGCACCGTCATCGTTGAGACGGCGCGAGGGGTCGAGTTTGGCAAGGTCGTCATTGGCAAAAAAGAAGTGGCTGAGTCTGATGTTGTATTGCCGCTGAAAAAGGTCATTCGGATGGCAGACGAGCGAGATGCAAAACAGGTGGATGAAAACAAGCAAGCCGCCAAGAATGCTTTTGCTGTATGTCAGACGAAGATCAAAGAGCACAAGCTCGATATGAAGCTGGTCGATGTGGAATACACGTTTGACCGCAACAAGATTATCTTTTATTTTACTGCTGACGGCAGGGTTGATTTCCGTGAGCTGGTAAAAGACCTCGCCTCCGTATTCCGTACCCGGATTGAGCTTCGCCAGATTGGTGTGCGTGACGAAGCCAAAATGCTCGGCGGGATTGGGCCTTGTGGCAGGTTGCTTTGCTGTTCGACGTTCCTCGGCGATTTCGAACCTGTCTCGATCAAAATGGCCAAGGACCAAAATCTTTCGTTGAATCCAGCCAAAATCTCTGGTCTGTGCGGCCGGTTGATGTGCTGTTTAAAATACGAGAACGACAACTATGAAAGCTCGAAGGATGAGATGCCAGACGTTGGCAAGATGGTCAACACCCCGATGGGGAATGGACGAGTCGTTTCCGTAAACGTACTTGACCAATCTGTCCAAGTAGAGCTTTCAATCGACAAACGTGTCACCGAATTCGGATTGGATGAGATTGCGATAGGTCTCCCCACCTTTGAATAAAGCGTGGGGGTAGGGGAGAGGTGAGCTAGTGGACAAACGGGAAATCTTCGTCAAGATGGCGAGCATTGAAGAACGTATTGGTGACCTTTATAAAGAAATTGGTGAACTGAAAGACGTCATCGTTGTTTTGATGGAGGAAAACGCCCAATTACTCGTTGAAAACCAGCACCTTCGCAACCGACTAGACAGGAAGAAGACCGGCTCCCAAGCAAAACAAAAGGGAACAAGCCCTGTCGCGAAGGAAAAAGCCAAAAAGGCAGTGGTTGGAGAAGGATATGACAACCTCGCCCGTTTGTACGCGGAAGGATTTCATATCTGCAATGTGCATTTCGGCAGCCTGCGAAAAGAAGGGGATTGCCTGTTCTGTCTCTCATTCCTGAGCGGCGGCCCTCAAAAATAAGCGGTGAGTAACCAGCACCACATGAAAAAGCGACCTGGGCCACGTGTCAGGTCGCTTTTTTCCGGATAGGAATAATAAGACAAGAACAAAAGGGAGTACGAGCCGTAGATGGAACCTGTCACCAACGTGCCGCTTTACGAAACAGAGCGCATCGATGATTTATTGACACATGAAATGAAAATAATCCAGAGCCACGAAGTGTTTTGCTTTTCGATGGACGCGGTTCTTTTGGCACGATTCGCATCGGTGCCAAAGCGCGGAAAAGTATTGGATATGTGCACGGGCAATGGAGCAATACCGCTCATTATGACCACCCGTACGCCAGAAGCCAGTTTTGATGGAATCGAAATTCAAGAGCGTTTGTTCAGCATGGCGAGCCGCAATGTGACATTGAATGGCTTAAACGAACGAATTACGATGCATCATGGCGATGTGAAGGATGCTGTAACGTTGTTTGGGCACGGGAATTTCGATTTGATCACATGCAATCCGCCGTATATGCCTGCGACCAGTGGGGAGAAAAACATCAGCGAGCACTTTGCGATCGCCCGTCATGAGATTATGCTGTCCTTGGAGGATGTCATTCGTGTGGGGAGCCAGTTGCTAAAAACCGGCGGGAAGCTGGCGCTCGTGCATCGATCCACACGTTTGATCGACATCATTTCGCTTATGCGCCAATACGGCATCGAGCCGAAACGGATGCGTCTGGTTTATCCGCGTAGGGAAGCAGAGCCGAATATGGTTCTGATCGAGGGAATAAGGGGTGGAAAGCCGGAGCTGAGAATTCAGCCGCCGCTGATTGTGTATGAAAATGGAGAGCAATACTGTGAAGAACTACAGGAAATCTATTATGGCAGACGAGATTCCCTCGAGTAAGAGTCACTATGTCTACATCCTCTCTTGTGCGGATGGGACACTCTACACCGGATATACGACAGAGCTGATCCGCCGCTTGGCAGCTCATAATGAAGGAAAAGGTGCCAAGTATACAAGAGGTCGAGGGCCAGTGGAGCTGCTCTATTGGGAAGAAGGAGCAGACCGTTCCTGGGGTCTCAAGCGTGAAGAGAGCATCAAGCGATTAACGCGCAAGAAAAAAGAAGAATTGATTGGAGGGGCCTCCGAATGAATGTGCAACGCAGTTTTGCGTCAGAAGAAGCAGGAGTCCTTTATTTGGTGGCTACACCCATTGGCAATCTCGATGATATCACGGTGCGGTGTCTAAATACGTTGCGTGAAGCCGATGTCATCGCGTGTGAAGATACGCGCCAGACGAGAAAGCTGCTAAATCATTTTCAAATCGAAAAACGTACGGTCAGCTATCACGAGCATAATAAGGAAGCGAGTGGAAATGGGCTGTTGCAGTGGCTTGCAGAGGGCAAGAAAATCGCCTTGGTAAGCGACGCTGGCTTGCCGGCGATTTCCGACCCGGGTGCGGAGCTGGTACGAGATGCGACCGCAGCGGGATTTTCTGTCATCCCCGTTCCAGGTGCCAATGCGGCGTTGACAGCGTTGATTGCTTCCGGTCTTCCTACTGATCGCTTCCTATTTTGCGGATTCATGGGACGCGAAAACAAAGAAAGACGCGAAGAGCTGGAACGACTGAAGCGATATCCGGAAACGCTGATTTTTTATGAAGCTCCCCATCGAGTGGAAAAGACGCTTACTGCCATGCGGGAAGCGTGGGGGAATCGGCGAGCTGTCCTGGCAAGAGAACTGACAAAACGCTACGAGGAATTTGTGCGTGGGACATTGGACGAGTTGCTGGAATGGCTCAGGAGCGGCGAGGTGCGCGGTGAGTTTTGTGTCATTGTCGAAGGGAACACCGGACCGCTGGAAGCAGAAGTCGATGATACCTGGTGGCAAGCGCTGAGTATCGTGGAGCACGTGGATCATTACTGCGCACAAGGCATGGGGAAAAAGGAAGCCATCAAGCAAGCAGCCGATGATCGAAACGTATCTAAACGAGATGTTTACAACGAATATCATCGTGAATAGAGGGTAATGAGTGAGCAAAGCTGGCCGATACGGTCGGCTTTTTTCTTTTCGTCATCTCGACAGGGTTGGATTACAGTTTTCTGGCGATGTATCCTTTGAAATGCCGGCAGATGTGGTCTATTCTGATTTGTATGCGCCCAGGCTGTTCTTCTTCCGAGCGCTGTTGAAGAAAAAATAGCAAACAAATAGCCTTTGTGAGGCTCGTCCCACAAAGGCATGTTTATGTAATCAAATGATATTAGCGTTTAACAGGCATTTCTGTCAGGCAATCTTGGCATACAATTTTACCTTTAAAATGAGATACTTTGTCAGCGTTTCCACAGAAGATACATGCAGGCTCATACTTTTTCAGGATGATGCGCTCTCCGTCAACGTAGATTTCCAAAGCATCTTTCTCAGCGATACCCAGAGTGCGGCGCAATTCGATTGGAATAACAACACGACCCAATTCATCTACTTTGCGAACGATACCGGTTGATTTCATCATAGTTAAAATCTCCTCCCAAAATCTGTATATGTCGATGCTATTGTTATACACTCATCATTTATCGTCAATATTCGACATTTTCTGTTGGGATAATCATACCAGCCATTCCCAAAGGTGTCAACATGATTTTGACAATTCCTTGAAAAGCAAAATGTTTTTTCAAAACGAAAATGCTGTTAAACCAGTGTTTCTTGAAGCGTTGGAAGCGATATGGAAATTTTTATGGATAAAATTTACTGGAAGAATTGGGTGTCGAATTAGTCGACGAATGTCGAAACCCAACATGACGATTCGACAAAAACTCCAAGTTTTCTCTTTTCTTCTTGTATTTTGTAAAGTTGGTTTGAAGCGAGCAATAAAATTCCTCGGGAAAATGGGCTTGCCGAGGATGTTTACAAAACAGGTTGGTCGTGTACAATAGAGGATAAATACAGCAATTGATAGCAAACGACCATGATGGGAAGAGTAAGCCGATCCTCCTTATTTCAGAGAACCGGGGTAGCTGAGAACCGGTATAAGTGAGCAAGCTGAACATGGACCCTGAGTCTTGCAGATGAACAGTGACGGCATTGACCGGACCTAGTAGTTTGTGACGTAAGCCCACGTTACGGGTAGAGTCATGTTTTGACTCACCAAGTCCGTTTTCCGTGAGGGGACGGAGTATTTGGGTGGTACCGCGAGACAGAGCTCGCCCCAATTTTTTTGGGGTGGGCTTTTCCTTATTTTAATAAACGTAAACAGGAGGGGAATAGTTGCAATGAAACCTACTTATTACATCACAACACCGATCTACTATCCAAGTAACAAACTCCACATTGGTAACGCCTACACCACAATCGCGTGTGATGCTATGGCTCGTTATAAGCGGTTGCGTGGCTATGATGTGTATTACCTGACAGGGACAGATGAGCATGGTCAAAAGCTCCAAGAGCGTGCAGCCGAAGATGGCAAACAACCGCTCGAATTCATCGACCCGATTGTCGATTGGGTAAAGGACCTGTGGCAAAAGCTGGACATCTCATACGACGATTTCATCCGTACTACAGAGCCTCGTCATAAAGAAGTCGTACAAAAAGTGTTCCAGCGCCTGCTCGACCAAGGCGATATTTATTTGGGCGAGTACGAGGGCTTCTACTGTGTACCTTGCGAGGCTTTCTGGACAGAAACCCAAGCGAAAACAGACAACGGATATGCTTGCCCAGACTGTGGTCGCGAAGTGAAAAAAGTGAAGGAGAAAAACTACTTCTTCCGCATGTCCAAGTATCAGGACAGACTGCTTGCGCACATCGAAGCAAACCCTGAATTTATTCAACCGGAGAGCCGCCGCAACGAAATGATCAACAACTTCCTGAAGCCAGGCCTCCAGGATTTGTCCGTATCCCGCAGTACATTTGACTGGGGTATCAAGGTACCGAGCGATCCAGAGCACGTTATTTACGTATGGATCGATGCATTGACGAACTATATTTCTGCTCTGGGCTATTTGTCCGAGGACGACAGCAAATACCGTAACTTCTGGCCGGCCAATGTTCACATGGTTGGAAAAGACATTTTGCGTTTCCATACGATCTACTGGCCAATCCTGTTGATGGCACTGGATATCCCGTTGCCAAAACAAATTTTTGGTCATGGCTGGCTTCTGATGCCGGATGGAAAAATGTCAAAATCCAAGGGCAATGTCATTGATCCGAAGGTTTTGATCGACCGTTACGGTTCTGACGGCGTTCGCTACTTCCTGCTTCGTGAAATCAACTTCGGTCAGGATGGCATCTTCACGCCGGAATCGTTCGTACAACGCCTGAACTACGACTTGGCTAATGACATCGGAAACCTGCTGAGCCGTACCGCTACGATGATTGAGAAATATTTCGACGGTATTGTTCCAGCTCCACAGGATGCAGGAGAGCCGGATGACAGCTTAATCGGCCTCGCGATGAAAACGAAGGCGCTGGTGGAAGAGCACATGGAAGAAATGCGCTTCTCCAATGCACTGGCTCACATCTGGGAACTGGTGGGACGTACAAACAAATACATCGACGAGACCATGCCTTGGAATCTGGCAAAATCCGAAGAAACCAAAGGTCGTCTGGCAACTGTCATGTACAATTTGGTGGAAAGCATCCGCATTAGCTCCGTGCTGATCCAACCGTTCATGACCAAAGCACCAGCGAAAATTTGGGATCAACTAGGTATTTTGGGCAATGAAGAAGCAACCAACTGGGAATCTGCAAGTGTATGGGGTGGATTGCCTGCTGGAAGCATCGTCAGCCGCAAGGAACTGCTCTTCCCTCGTTTGGATGTTCAAGCGGAACTTGCTTTCATCGACGATTCGACAGCAGAAGCACGTCGCCAAGCAGAGGAAAACAAGAAAAAGCAAGCAGCTTTGAAAGGGGAAGCACCTGTGAGTGAAACAAACACCAACCAAACAGAAGCAGCAACTGACAAACCAGCTGATGCAAAAGAAGAAATCAGCATCGACGATTTTGGAAAAGTAGAGCTGCGCGTTGCACAGGTAGTGGAATGTGCCAAGCATCCAAATGCTGACAAACTGTTGGTTCTGCAATTGGATCTCGGCTACGAGAAGCGCCAGGTTGTTTCTGGTATCGCGAAATACTACTCCCCAGAAGATATGGTCGGCAAAAAAGTGATCCTCGTCGCTAACCTGAAGCCAGTGAAGCTTCGCGGTGAGCTATCTCAAGGGATGATCCTGGCAGCATCAGCAGGAGATCAGTTGACACTTGCGACTGTTGACCCAAGTATGCCAAACGGAGCAATCGTGAAGTAACGAGGGCAAGGAAAGGAAGGACCTATCTTGTTATTTGAAACCCATGCTCATCTAAATGCGAAGGAATTCGTTGAAGATCGTGCAGAGGTCATTGCTCGTGCGCAAGAAAATGGCGTCAGTACGATTGTGAACATCGGATTTAACGCTGAAACAATTCCAACCTGCATGGATTTGGCTCATGCGTATGACTTTATTTACGCCGTCATCGGCTGGCATCCACAAGACGCCAAGGACATGACAGACGAACACCTAGAATGGATCGAGGAACTCAGTCGTGATCCGAAAGTAGTGGGATTGGGTGAAATGGGCTTGGACTACTACTGGGATACGTCGCTACGTGATGTGCAGGCAGAGGTATTCCGCAAGCAGATTCGTCTGGCTCGCAAGCTCGACATGCCGATCATCATCCACAATCGCGATGCG
>NZ_JABSUZ010000030.1:0-78645 GCF_013284345.1 Brevibacillus sp. MS2.2 | reverse complement strand
TCCATCTGTAAGTAAAAATGGATGCAAATCGTACATCCGATATGTTCTGTCAACGGCTGTTCTAGCTGCTCGGCTGCAATATCAGCTAACTGGGTACGAAGCTGCATCTCAGCACGGACAGCAACGGTATGATCATGTTGATCAGCCAGCTTGAACTCGATCTGAAACTGTCGATGGAACGTAGCCATATCCATGACATCCGAACGGCTCGTAATCGTGATTGCCCCTTCGAAGTCCCGGTCGTATACCGCACCTTCCAGCACAACCCTGATATTGTCAAAAACAAGCGGATGAAACATCTCGCGCCCTCCTTTTCCCAGACAATCGGGCCCTTTCTTTTTACAGTATATAGCATGCCTGCTTTCTACTTGTTTTGCAAGCAGACCGACTTCCCCATGGCGGTGCCTTCTGGAGAGTGGTACCATGAGAGTGATCCAACCTTTGAGGTGACAGCCATGTTTTTAATTGGAATTCTAATCGTTGTTGCAATCCTTGGTGAAATTATTCATCGTTTGAATCCATGGAAAAAGCCGGAACCAGCCTATGAGGATCTCGTCGCCCAAATCAGACAGACAGACTGGTACCAGGAGTTGTCTCGTGATCAGGCATGTCGATACGTTCTGGACAACGATCCGCATGTCCAAGCCTACTATGCGAGTACGTATGAAGCCAAACGTCTCCTTACACAGGAAGGCTTTCAATTGGGGCTGATTGATTACGTCAAGCAGGAAGCTGCAAAGCACGCCAATAAACCGCGCTGACACGCGAAAAAGCCGTTGTTATGGAACAGCGGCTTTTTCTTTGAATAAAAAAAAGGTATACCCGCCATGGCTCATGCCCTGTGGTACACCTGATTTATCCAGTATTCATGTTCGGCTTAGCGTTTTTGATGATAGTATTTGTAAGCGTCAAAGGATGCTTGCTCTTGGCAAGGTACGCATTCTGTTGCATATGATTCAGCTTGTTCGTGAATCATCTGACCGCAAGCAGCACAGCATTTTGCTTCGAGATTGCGAAAGAAAGTAGTGATCGGCGTCATGATTAAAACCCCCCGTGTGTTATTATCTGTATTGTATTACAACAGTAGCTGTTTTATAAAAGTTTGTTATAATACATTACGCCGATTTATCTTTCTCTCTCGCTCATTCTCTCTTCATTGCTCCTTTTTTCGCTGTATTCATACATTTTCGCAAATTCCGCATCTGTTGTAACACAAAGACCTAAATCAGCAGATTGAACAAATACGGATCATGTGTAATCTCTACATAGCGGATACTGTGCTGCTTCATTCGACTGACTAATGGCTGATAGTCATCTTTGCATTTCATTTCAATACCAACCAGCGCTGGACCATTTTCTTTGTTGTTCTTTTTCGTATACTCAAAGCGCGTGATATCATCGTGCGGCCCCAGTACTTTTTCCATAAACTCTCGCAAAGCTCCGGCACGCTGTGGGAAATTGATGACAAAATAGTGCTTCAAGCCCTCATGTAGCAGGGAGCGCTCCTTGATCTCTTGCATCCGGTCAATGTCATTGTTTCCACCGCTGATGACACACACTACGTTTTTCCCGGCGATTTGATCCCGGTAGTAATCGAGAGCGGCAATCGACAGGGCACCCGCAGGTTCTACGACGATGGCATTGCTGTTATACAACTCCAAAATGGTTGTGCAGACCCTGCCTTCTGGTACCAGCACGATGTCATCCAGCAGCTCCTGACAAATACTCATCGTTAGCTGCCCCACTTGCTTGACGGCTGCCCCATCGACAAACTTGTCAATTTCATCTAAGGTGACAACGTCGTTTTGTTCCAGAGCGGCTTGCATCGAAGCTGCTCCTGCCGGCTCCACACCAATGATCTGTGTGTTCGGGCTGATGCCTTTTACGTACGTTCCCACACCCGCTGCCAATCCACCTCCGCCGATACTCATAAAGACGAAATCAGCTGGTTCTTCCATGTCATTCATAATCTCCAGACCGACTGTTCCTTGTCCAGCCACCACCAATGGATCGTCAAACGGATGGACAAAGGTCCGATCTTCCTGAATGCAATACTTCATCGCTTCTGCGAATGAATCATCGAAGGTGTCACCGATCAATACAACTTCTACATAGGAGCCGCCAAACAGCTTGACCTGCGATATTTTTTGACGCGGGGTGGTCGCTGGCATAAAGATCGTGCCCTTGATTTCCAGATGGTTACACGAATAGGCTACACCCTGCGCATGATTGCCCGCACTTGCACAGACAACACCACGCTCTCGCTCCATTGTGGAAAGATTCCGCATAAAATGATAAGCACCGCGGATTTTGAAGGAACGAACGACCTGCAAGTCTTCTCTTTTCAAATACACGTTGCAGCCGTAGCGCTCTGAAAGTACTTTGTTTTTTTGCAAAGGCGTCTTCTCCACCACGTCTTTCAATGCGTGATTGGCTACTACGATGTCTTCCACTCTGACCGTATGCATATATATGTTCCTCCTCAGTAACTTCTCTGTTGTTGTAGGGACCAGACCAAATCAAAAAGCCCCCGCCCCAAACCAGCTACGCACAAGTTGCGCACGGCTGGCTGAGACGAGGGCATCGCGGTACCACTCAGCTTCTCTGTCTTCCTCACGAAAAACAGACTTAGGAAGTTCACTATGAAACTCCCGTCCGATAACGAGGACGAATTCGTTGTCCTATACTCACTGGCTAGACAAGCTGATTTTCCAGGACAATGCTCCAAGGTGATTTTCAAAACAGGCTGGCGGCCATTCTTTCAGCACAGGGAACGGCTCTCTGCACGCTGCTTACTGTTTCTACTCTTCCTTTTCAACGCTGATACATACGAACTATTCGAATTAGTTAAACATTCTACGCCGAAACCCACAAGTTGTCAATCTTCTTGTTATTTGGCAGGAAAGTAATAGCAAAAATCCGAATGGATACACAAGCATTCGATCGGAGGTGACCTTTTTGAGAAGCTACAGCCGTGAAAAACTTCACTCCTCTAACGAGACAACTGCGCAGCAAAAAACTTTTCCGGGACAAAAGCAAGCACATCTTCACTCTTTGGCATCGAGAGACGCACTCCCACCTGCACAGGTCATGCAGCTCCAACAAAGCATCGGCAATCAAGCAGTCCTGCAATTGCTTCGAAAAAAAGTGATTCAGCCTAAGAAAAATGAAACAGGCATGCCCGATACGCTGAAATCTGGCTTGGAAAGACTTTCTGGAATTGATTTGTCTGATGTAAAAGTACACTATCAGTCGGATAAACCGGAGCAGATCGGAGCGCTGGCTTATGCCCAAGGTACAGATATCCACCTCGGGCCGGGGCAGGAGCATCATCTTCCCCATGAAGGCTGGCATGTTGTCCAACAAATGCAGGGACGTGTAAAGCCTACGTTGCAAATGCAAGATGTGGGTGTTTCCGTCAATGATGAGGTGGGGCTGGAGTCCGAAGCCGATCAGATGGGGGCAAAAGCGTTGCAGCAGGGGAAGCCTCTGTCTGATTCTACCGATTATCAAGCACTTGCAGCTATTTCGCCGCCAGCCAGCAAACCGATTCAGGGGGTTTGGGCGACGGTACCAGGTTCACCTAGCAAGGTCAATCTAAAAACGTTGACGGGGGAGTTTTCTTCTTCCGGCAAACAACTCTACTTGCATTCTGAAACCAGACAAAAATACGAGGAAGTTTCTAATATTGGAGGTGAACTGATCGTCCAGCCTTACGATGATTCTGTTACAACCTCCAAAATTCTCCCATTCTATCAAAACTGGACTTCTGCTCAAACGACCAATCTGTCCATAGACAGTGGATTTGGGCCAGTAGCTGCTAGGCATAATCGCAGCGCCCCCTATCTTACGTCCAAGGAAGCGGATTTTGGAGGCGCGAAACTTGGGACTACTTACAAGGATTTTATCAGGGGCTTACGAGACGGAAAAAATACCTCAAAAGACGATGCTACTCTGGCGGAAGCCCTGCTCACTGAAGATCTGGGTCTATTGGATTCCGACCTACAAAAGCGAGCTGCCGCTATGTTAAGCACAACCGTCAATCTCGCGGAAGAATGGCGAAAACAAGGGGCAAGCAAAATTTATCGTTCACTCCTAAGGCAGATCATCGACGAAGAAGCCACTTTTGATGATTTCTTACGAGATTTTGAATTCATACAAAGCGCTGACGCGGGGCGCGAACAGGTAGCTCGTTACCAGGATTATTTCGATGAGGAAATGGACTACGATGATCTGACTGCTAGAGATCAAGCAATTATCGATTATATGTCTCCTAAACGTGAAGATGATTTCAGCTCGGATGATGAACAACGTGAGGAAAAAAAGCTGAAATCGAAGGAACGATTATATGCAAAACGCTATCAAGAAGATGAGGATGATGGTAACAACTAGCTAACGTCGAATGCCAAACCCTCCGATAACTGCCACATCGTAACACAAAAAAACGGGTTCCCTTTCGAGCGATTGCACTCAAAACGGTACCCGTTTTTCTATTCGCTACATCCTAAACTGCTTCGTAAATCGCTTCGTAACGCTTGCCGATTTCTTCATCTGTCAAACCAGCCTCACGCAGACGGCCGATCAGTGCATTCGCCCAAATCTCAGTGCGTTGCGCCATTTTTGCGTATTTTTTCGCTTCCTTCACTTTGCGCTTGGAGCGATCTTCACCGTTTGACTTGAGGTTGTCGAGGATGAACAGCATGTGCATGGTATCTTCCTCGTTCAGCGTCTGCCAGCTATCGTTTAGAAACGCAGTTACCTTTTTGTAGTAGCCATCAAACTCGTCAAAAGAAATCTCAGTATCCATGTTGAGATATTCTTTCATTTTTTCAAATAGATCTTGCATCTAGCGTCACAACTCCCTCATTATTCTCCGCACTATTTCATAAGCGTTCAAAAAGTCGTCTTTTCAGCACCGAGAAAGTGGCGGGAACCTGAAGAAGGAGGAGTGTAGGGGAACCTACATGAGCACCGGACTTCAAAGGTGAACGCCTCTTTCGATGTCGCATTAGCCCTCAGAACTACTTCGTGATCAAAAGACGACTTTTTGAACAACCTCTATTATAACAAAAACAAAGCTGGACAGGAAGTTGCCATTATCTGACTGGCACCTGTGAAGCTCTCGCATGCATACATGCAACGTCTCTCGTAATGCTCTATAATAGGGAAATACTGAATTGCTTGAGGAGAACGGAACAGATGACAACGCATAAAAAAGAACAAGACGCCAGCATCCGTGTCGGCCAGCAAATGACGCTCACGATTAAGAGCTTGGGCATTAATGGCGAAGGGATCGGCTATTTTAAAAGAAAAATCGTTTTTGTAGAGGGTGCCCTCCCCGGCGAGGTCGTCCATGCAGAGGTGACCGAAGCAAGAGAAAAATACGCGACCGCGCGTCTTTTACGAGTTGTTGAAAAATCAGCATCTCGCACGAAGCCCCCCTGTCCAGTCTATGCGGAGTGTGGCGGATGCAGCTTGCAGCACATGGATTATGCCGCACAGCTCGCGAGCAAGCAGGAAATCGTCATCGAGTCACTGCGCAAGTATGCTCGACTGAATCAGCCACCTGTCTCCCCTACGATTGGTATGGATAACCCGTGGTCGTATCGAAATAAAGCACAGTTTCAGGTAGGCAAGGAAAACGGCAAGCTCATCGCTGGATTGTATCAAACAGGTAGCCACAAGCTCGTCAACCTGGAAGGCTGTCAGGTGCAGCATGAAGCGACAACGAAAATCGTCCAAACAGCGAAGCAAATCATCGAGGAGCTCGGAATTCCGGTCTACGACGAGAAAAAACGGACGGGCGTCATCCGCACGATCGTAGCTCGTGTCGCTTTTGCAACGGGTGAAACGCAATTAACGCTTGTAACGGCTACCCCAGAAATCCCACGCGTGAAAGAGCTTCTTTTGGAGCTGCGTACGAGACTGCCTGAGCTTGTAGGTATCGCACAAAACGTAAACACGCAAAAAACATCGCTTGTTTTCGGGGACAAGACAGTGTCGTTGTGGGGCAAGGCCTCCATCGCTGAAAAGCTGGGAGAGCTGTCCTTCGATTTGTCTGCTCGTGCCTTCTTCCAATTGAATCCCGAACAGACGCAAAAGCTGTACAATCAGGTAAAGACGGCTGCTGGACTGACTGGAAAAGAACTCGTGCTCGATTTGTATTGTGGGACAGGGACGATTGGTTTGTGGCTCGCTCCTTATGCCCGCGCGGTTCGTGGAATTGAGCTGATTCCTGAGGCTGTCGAGGATGCCAATCGTAATGCAGAGCGTAACCAAGCGTCGAATGCCAGCTTTCACGTGGGTCGTGCCGAGGTCTTGATGCCGAAATGGGCCAAACAAGGGACTCGACCGGATGTCGTCGTAGTCGATCCGCCGCGGACTGGGCTGGATGATGCGCTGATTCGTTCCTTGTTGGATGTGCAGCCGAAGAAGATTGTGTATGTGTCTTGTAATCCTTCTACGCTGGCGAAGGATGTTGGGAAGCTGATGCAGCGGTATGAGTTGAAGAGTGTGCAGCCGGTGGATATGTTCCCGCATACGGCGCATGTGGAGTCGGTGGCTTTACTGGTGAGGGACGTGTAGGCCCCAAATAAAGGATACGATATGCATAACAAAATAATCTACAACTACCTATGGTAAGGTGACACCTCAATAATTTGGAGGATATATGTTAAAAGAAAATATTTTAATAGATGATATTCCTGCTATTTTGTGGGGAAACGACAGCACGAAAATATTTATTGCTGTACATGGCAATATGTCTTCAAAATCAGATATTCCGATTCGTATTCTAGCCGAAAAAGTTGTTCCATTGGGCTATCAAGTGCTCAGTTTTGATTTGCCTGAACACGGCGATAGAAAAAATAGTTCTACGCTTTGTAAAGTGCAAAACTGCGTTTCTGATTTGAAGAAGGTTTTAGAATTTGCACACACGAAATCAAATACTATCAGCCTATGGGCAAATAGTATGGGAGCATATTTTAGCTTGTTAGCTTATAAAGATGAAGTTTTAAAGCAAAGCCTATTTCTTTCTCCTGTTTTAGACATGAGTCGCCTGATTCAAAATATGATGAAATGGTTTGATATTACAGAAGAACATCTGTGCAGAGAAAAAGAAATATCTACACCTATTGGTCAAATCCTATATTGGGATTATTACCAGTATGTTATCAAGAATCCAATTATAAAATGGGATTCTCCAACTTCCATTTTATATGGAAAAAAAGACGAACTGTGCGAGTATGATGTCTTATCAACATTTATCACAAAATTTAATTGTAATCTTGCTGTTTCAAATGCTTCCGAGCATTATTTTCACACAGAAGAAGATTTGAATATTTATGGAAAATGGCTCGAAAAGAATATCTTTTGATAGAGCACGCTTAGATATTAGATCATCTGAAAATCAAGAGGCTACGTTTTTAGGTTGACTTCCATGACCTACAGACTTAGCCTCTTTTTTATCATGTCTATTCTGAAGTTCAACTCTCTTTTGCTAATCATTAAATAATCTCTAAAATAGGGGGCTACAAGATAAAATAAAGTCTCAGCCGCCATTACCACCAATTATATTTCAGAGTCTTTCTTCATCTATGCTTTCTTTAAGTTAGTATGGAAAGGTATCTTCTATTATTGTTTTTGTATTGTTCTCCCAGTCTTCTCTTATCATTGCATACCCAACAGAATCAAATAATTGTCCGCTTTGTCTCCAGGATCTACGGTTATAAGATTCTTTTACAAATCCGCTATTAAAGAACGTTTTTCTCATCGCAAAATTATCACATCTGGTATGACCTTCGATTCTAATAATATGAGTGTAATTATTGAATACATAAGTACTTAACCAATTAAGGACATCCTTTGCTATTCCTTTGCCTCTAAACTTTTCTTTCAATCGCAAATCGAATAAACATATGGGATCTTCTAAATCAAAAACTCTTATTAAACCAATCTTTGTTTGATTATCCATGATCCAAAATGTTTGGTTCCCGTTTTCGGTATAATTTCCGTTTGCTAAATTTTCTCTTATAGACTCCTCAGTAGGATTCTCCTGTCCATGAAAACTCCATGTTTCTGATGTTAAAAATTCCACTAATTCATCAACCATTTTATTTTCAAACTCTAAATATGTGTACATCGCTCTCCCCCTTGAATGGCTACCTTCAATGACGAAGTTCTGAAAGATGAGGTCATCTTTTTTCATCTTTATCTTTGAATTTGTATTTATAGAGATTTCGAAAAATTTATATGATTTCATTATTCTACCATATTATATAAATAGCAAAGAAGGGTGGAAAACCGCTCTTTTTTACATTAGTCTATATGAAACCTTTGTTGCTTCTAATTGATTTTCTGCAGAATGTAACAGAAACGGAGAGGAAGAATATTGATTAAGTAGAAATCGTAGCTTTAGAAGGTTCACGAGCAGAAACGAATCATGTAAAATCGCTACAAAGTTAGATGATGAACATAGGAGGATACATGTCCTGGAGTAAATTGAAAAAACAACTGGAGAGCTTTCTCTGTCCTGCGTTATATGGAAGGGTCGAATACCGTGCAACCGGTTACCGCTATTTACCTGATAAATCCGGAATTTGTTATATTGCTGTAGATAAAAAGAACGTACTTAATATGAGTGATATAACTACCTCAATCAGATGGTATCAGACGGAGCAGGAAATTAAGAATGATTCAGATATCCAAATTCCTATCAACAATGAAGAAATTGAAGCAGTCAGAAAAGATACCAAGGGGATCGTTCCGGAGGATCGTCTAAAAGTAATGGCAAGAAATAGAAAAATATCAGAATATGCAAAGGAGCTTTTGTCAGCACAGGCATCATTAAGTAAATCAAATTTTATCGTTGTGGCTAATAAGTTTTTATCTACTTCTATAGAGGAAAGCATAGAGAGCAATGATATCTTATTGAATATTCTAGCCTTGGTGGACAGAAGGGTAGGAAAAAAGAGGATTTTAAATATGTCCGAGAAGATGAAGTTAAAGCATCCAATTGTGCAGTATTTTTATAAATTACGGCTTAGTACAGTATGAAAATAAATAAAATAGGAAAGCACCCAAGCATGTATGCTTTCGTGCTTTCCTATCAAGCCAAAATATTAGGAGGGAAAGTAGCCCTTTTTAAATAATTCGTACCATTGATTCAATTCATCGCCTTCCAAAACGCCCAATCTCTCCAAAATATGTCTTGAAAACTCCAATGCACCGCTTCCATTCGCAGTGATGAGATTCTCGTCCCAGATTGACTGACCCTCTACATAATGTTGATCTCCTCTGTAGTTCGGAGCTCCTTCCTTCAAATAAGCTAACGTATTGCCTGTATGTCTATGATTGTCCAAAAATCCGTGATTCCCCAAAAAAGTCGTAGCATCACAGATGGCTGCGACAGGAATATCCCTGCTCACACAGTACTCAACCATTACTTTTGCTTGCTGATTCTTCTCTTCTCTCCATCCCGTTCCGCCAGGTATGATTAACATGGCGATATCTACATTCGGATTGAATTCGTTTACGCTATAATCGGGAAGGACCGTTAAACCACCCATCGAAACTTTAGGCTCCTGATCAATGGCGATTGTCTTTACGCGATAACCTGTACCAGGTTTGTTCAGCTCTGAACTGACGTAACTTGCCTCCCAATCCGCAAAACCATCCGTAATAAAAATCAACACTTCCTTCAAAGTGATTCCCTCCCTGTAAAGTCATGTACAAATGAATTGTAAAACAACTCCACTGACAGTTATGGTCAGGGAAGAAAACGGAAATCATATGAACATCTTGAAGCGATCAAGATGGAAACAAAAAACGTAATACCATCACGACAATAATGCCTGCGAGTACAGTTACCAATAAACTACGTGTTTTTATCGCAATGAAAAAGGTTGGTATGGCTGCTAAAAGTTCAACATTATTAATAGAAAGAGAAACCTTTTCACCATTTTTAAATATTTCTTGAGCTACTAGAGCAGCCATAACAGATATGGGGACATAGCTTAACCATCGTGTTGCCCACTCCGGTAATTGAAAACGACTCAGTACCATAAGAGGAAGGACTCTAGGGATGAATGTAACAAGAGCTGCTCCTACAATCATCAAAAAAACATCCAATCTTACTTCCATTTTTCCATCACCATCCCTATTGTTGAAGCCAAAATTGTCGCAACGATAACTCCCATGCTGCCAGACAACATGGAACTGGTTCCCACAGCAATAACAACTGCAATTATCGCAACAACCACATCACGTTTCATTTTCTTTCGACTTAACATCGAAAGTACCAGAAGTCCAATAAACATCGCGGTCAAGGCAAAATCCAAACCTAATGTTTCAGGATTTGAAATCCATTGTCCGAAGAATGCTCCGGCTATATTGGCTGCGCACCAGTTTAAATAAGCCGTTATATTTAGACCGTGCATCCATTTTTCACTAATGTAGTTCTTTTTTGCAGCTTCGTTAATGGCAACACCAAACGACTCATCGGTAAGTAGCGACCCTACTAGCATGTTCCTAAGCGGAGAAAGATGCCGAAAATATGGTGCTAGGGCTGCACTAAGTAAAAGATGCCGCAGATTAACAAAGAAAATCGTAATAATAATGGTGGTAATCGAACTGCTTGCTGCCATCATTCCAGCAGCGATAAATTGGGCTGAGCCAGCATAAAGAATTAAACTAATCAAGGCTATCTCAGCTATACTAAGACCTGCTGTCCTTTCGATAACACCAGCAGCGAATCCAATACTTAAATAACCCAGCAACGTAGGGACACAATCCTTTACACCTTGGAGAAAAGTATCCTTATCTCTTGAATCTGCCACCGTTTCGATTTGGTCATTCGCTAGACCCATTTTATCCCTCCTTATCCTGATTTATATCCAGGGAGTTATTATGATAACTACTATGAAAAAGTGAAAGAAAATACGGTTCAAATTACTTGAACCGTTTTCCTGTAACTACGTGGAACAGGTCAGGATGGTTAATCCAGAGAGCTTCGGCCTTCTCGGAGCCAATTTCCTTAACTAATTGCGCAAACATTATGTCGTGCCTGATGTACTCCATTGCTACTAATACAAGTGCTGGGTCTTGTGTTTTTATAGCCCATGCAGCAGAATTTGGAGCGAAATTTGCTATTAATACTTCTTCATTGTCCCGGGAGACAATCGTTAAACGACCACTCATACGTTCCTCTGCTACTTTAGGAGACATGTAATCATGATGAGTGGTTGAGCCTATCTCGGTATCGGGTGCTCCAAACAAAATGGAAAACACAGGAACGCCCTCTTCTACACGCTTATCTACATCCTGTTTAATAAAAGAAATCTGTGGTTGCCAAATCGATAACCATAGTTCTTCTCGGGCTTTGTTTATCATGTCGACCATTTCTGTGATAACCAGTTCATCACTACTAATGCGTCGAACCACGTCTACTTGCTGTTCACTTTCTAATGCAGATAGATTTCTTTCAAGATAATCAAATGATTGCTCGAAGGAATTACGCAATCGCGTGATTAATTCTTTAGCTGGCAAAGGAGAGTAGGTCAAAGGCTCAGATGGTACCGTATAAACTGCTCCTTTATCTAACAATTTCCCTAATACCTCATAAATCATGGAACGAGGTACACCCGATCTTTTACTAATCTCATATCCAGTTATAGGCGACTGCTTCAGAAGCCCGATATATGCTTTGCATTCATATTGTGAAAATCCCAATTTCTGAAGTTCTTTATAGATTTCATCCAAAGAAAGCCACCACTTTTCATATTAACTTTAGTCTTTCGTGATGATTATAATAACCTCTACGTTTTATGGTAGTTATTATAATAATCACTAATAATATCGTCAATCCTTTTTGGTGTTTGTATAGTAGTGAAAACAATGAAAGAAGTGATATTCGATGGATTTAGAAACAGTCATGCAAGAGCTTGAAGCTCTCGGCAAGGAACGAACCAAGAAAATTTATCTATCCAATGGTGCTCACGAACCACTTTTTGGCGTGGCTACAGGCGCTATGAAGCCCATGGCGAGAAAAATCAAGATCAATCAACCCTTGGCTGAGCAGCTTTACGCTACCGGGAACTACGACGCTATGTACTTTGCCGGTGTGATCGCAGACCCAAAAGCAATGACCAAGGCAGATTTTGATCGGTGGATGGATTCAGCTTATTTTTATATGCTCTCCGACTATGTGGTTGCAGTAACCTTATCTGAAGCAGATATTGCCCAAGAAGTTGCCGATCACTGGATCACGAGCGGCGAAGAGCTCAGAATGTCTGCTGGCTGGAGTTGTTACTGCTGGCTTTTGGGTAATCGCCCAGATCGTGAATTTTCCGAAAGCAAAATTGCCAACATGCTTGAAACTGTGAAAAATACGATTCACGATTCTCCCGAACGAACGAAATACGCTATGAATCATTTTATTTACACCGTGGGGACTTCTTATTTGCCCCTTCACGATAAGGCGTTCGAAATCGCGAAGGCAGTAGGGCCTGTAGAAGTCCAAAAAGACAAAGCAAAGAGCAAGTTCCTAAACGCTTTCGATAATATTCAAAAGGCAGTAACGAAAGGTCAGCTCGGCTTCAAACGGAAACATGTGAGGTGTTAGTCCCTTTGGTTTCTCGTGAGGAAATCGTATGGACACGGAGTAGCCCTTTAGAGGTTGCTCCGTTTTTTCGTAGCAAGGTGTAATGCTATTTGTAATAGTCGGCGAATGTAAAGGCGATACTGGTCGTGTAGCGTTTTTTTCGAACATGCGAGATCAAACTCCTACTGGAGACGGATGTCAAAATACATCGACTGCGGGATGTAACTACTCCCTATTGGTATATTATGGTACATAGGTTTCAAGAATAAGCTACGAGGAGATGTAATCCGTGAAGACGTTAATCGAATTCAAAAAAGTAACGAAAGAATACAAAATCGGAGAAGTGCCAATCAAGGCACTGAATGGTGTTGATTTTTCCATAGCTGAGGGAGAATTCGTCGTTATTTTGGGTGCGAGTGGTGCTGGTAAAAGTACGATTTTAAATTTGCTAGGCGGAATGGATATGGCTACCTCAGGTCAAGTATTTGTTGGCGAACAAGAAATCACCAGATTCAACGAAAAAAGATTAACGCAATACCGCGGTGAGAAAGTCGGCTTTGTCTTTCAATTCTATAACTTAATTCCGAATTTAAACGCTCTCGAAAATGTTGAGTTTGCTACGGAAGTATGTAAAAACCATCTGGATGCGAAAGAGATTTTACATAAAGTTGGATTACAAAATCGTATGAAAAACTTCCCTTCTCAGCTCTCTGGTGGCGAACAACAAAGAGTTGCAATCGCGCGAGCTGTTGCCAAAAATCCTTTGCTTTTACTATGTGACGAACCAACCGGAGCATTGGATTATGTGACAGGTAAGTCCGTCTTAAAGCTTCTCCAGGATTTGAACAAAGAAACGAAGAAGTGCGTCGTATTGGTCACACACAATTCCGCCATTGCTCCTATGGCTGACAAAATTATTAAAGTGAAAAGCGGAATGATTGAAAGCGTTACCATTAATCGTGAAAAGCAAAGTGTGGAAGGGATTGAGTGGTGATCATGAAATTATTTTTAAAATTAGGAAGGGATATCAAACAATCGATCGGGCAATTTATCGCCTTTGTTTTGGTTATCGCAGTAGGAGCCTTTTTCTATGGGGGGCTAGTCACTTATAGCGATAATCTTCGTGCTTATACAGAAAGTTATTTTCAAGAACATAACATAAGTGACCTAAACGTATTTTACAATCAAATTTCCCAAAATGATGTCGCTGTTTTAAGTGAAACAGAAGGCATTAAAAAAATGGAAGGACGTTATACTTTTGATGCCAAGCAAGCCTTTGAAGGTGAAAAAACTTCTTTGAAAATTCATTCCATCCCTGTCAAAAACGAAATAAACACGATTGCTATGATTGAGGGCAGAATCCCGGCAAAAAAGAATGAGATTTTATTAGATTCTCGCTATGCGAAAGAACATCTTTTTCAAGTCGGCGATGAAATCAGTATTAGCGCGAATGAAAGAAATTTTACATTTACCATTAGCGGCTTGGGTGAGAATGTCGAACATGCAAAAAAGAACGAAATCCAAGACCATAAAACCTACGGAGTCGCTTATATTGCCGAAGAGACCATCCCTGAAATCTTAGGGGGCCTTTCCTATAATGAAATCATGATCGATGCTACAGAAGGTTACGATATTGATAAATTGGGTCAATCCATAGAAGCACAATCCAAACACCTTTCTTATATAAACCAAGTCAGGAAAGAACGGACTTTCAGCTATTCGAAAATAAATGAAACGATCCAAAATAATAAATTGATGAGTATGGTTATCCCTTTCGTTCTCTTTTTGATTGTAGCTATTATCCTGTTTCTTACCATGTCGAGAATGATTGATTCGCAAAGAAACCAAGTAGGGATTATGAAGGCTTTAGGTGTCAAAAACAGAAACATCATGCTTCATTACATGGGATACCCTGTGCTGGCAGGTATCATCGGCTCAATCATCGGTTGTGCGATTGCCGCTCTCTTATTTGTTCCATTGGTAACGGCATCGTCTGCAAGAGCCTACTCTCTGCCTGGCATTACATATTCCCTTTCCTTTTATTCTTTCATTCCCCCCATTATTTTCTCCAGTGCTTTTGGTATCCTAGCGTGTTACTTAAGTGGTAGAACCCTGTTAAAAGAACGTGCGGCTCAGGCTATGCGTCCTAAACCGCCAAAGAAGATGAAAACGTTATTGATAGAGCGAATTCCGGGTATTTGGAGTCATATTTCCTATAGCTACAAGCTCATTTTGAGAAATATTTTCCTCAATAAACAAAAAGCTTTAGCAAGCTCAGTTGGTGTTGTTGTAAGCACGGTCTTATTGATAACGGCTTTTGGCACTCAATCTGCCTTGCAAAAAGTAGCTAGCCAAATTGAAGAAGTCTATACGTATGATTTGCGAGTAGATTATGCGATGGGAACATCTCCTGATACGGTAAAATTACCCTCCGGCATAAAAAATCAATATTATTTATCCACCTTTCCTGTTGAAATCATCAACGGTGATGAAAAAGATAATGCCACTCTCGTTGTTACGGAAAAAGAAAACACTCTCATTCATTTCTTTGACGAAAATGATAATCGGATCACGTTAGAAAATAATGGTGTGCTGGTACCAAAATCCTATGCCGACAAATATCAGATTTCAGCAGGAGATATCATCCATATAGCTTTCAAAGCACCAGAGCTTATAAATAAATCTGTAGAAATGAAGGTTTTACATATATCTACGCAGTATTCGAACCCTTCGTTTTATATCACACCAGACTATTTAATGAGCTTTGGCATAGACTACAGTCCAACCTCCCTTTTCGTTCAAGCAAATAGCTCTGTAGATCTTAGTAGCATTCGTAACTTCTTTGAACAAGATCCTCAAGTAGAAGCCCTTGCAGATAGAAATGATCTAAAGAAAACCGCAGAATATATTTTGAAACAAAACAATTTTGTCTTTATCATGTTTATTGTTTGCGCCGTCATCCTCTCTTTTGGCGCGATCTACACAATCTCTTCCATCAACATTTATGAAAGGAATCGCGAGCTTGCAACACTTAAGGTATTAGGCTATCAAAAACATAAAATAAACAGACTTATCTTTTTTGAAAACATGATACTCACTACCTTTGCGATCCTTGTAGCTCTACCGATAAGCGGTTACGTTTATTCCATGATTGTCAAGGCACTGTCTAGTACCCATCAACAAATCCCGGATCAATTAACGCTTCCTATCCTGTTGGTTTCTGTTATGCTTGCCTACTTGCTTACGATTCTGTCCAATCTGCTACTTCGTAGAAAAGTAACCAACATCAATATGATTGAATCCTTAAAAGGAGTAGACTAAAACTATTGACCAACTGCCTTACGTGTAATGCATTCATGGCAAATCTGGCTATTGGGTGGGCAATCTATGCCTCATAATGTACGCACTAGTTAGGAGAAGCCCCCGTAGATAGGCCATCATCCGTTTCCATTCTATACCTGTCTTCATACGATGACAAAAACAGGGAGGAAACGAGGAATGCCCAAAAAAGTATCGCTTTGTGAGCAGTTCTCCAGAATTATCCGGGGGCAATCTGGCTTTGCTGGCGGAAAATGCGTCTCGACCATCAATCGAAATCAAATAAAAGCGACCATTTTGGGAAAAAGATTTCGCGTAACGTCTTCATTTTCATTTGAATCCTTGAATCCCAAAACGGGTAAGGCCCTCTGTTTAGGGAGAGCGGCATTCCTACAGAAAGAAGTCAATCCATTCATTACAGCCATTCGAAATCAAGGCATCAAAGTCTCGTCTGTCCGCAATGAATGGTTATTCGATCGTCCCCGCGTGATTTATGTAAATATTGAAGCAGTCGATAAACCTCTTGCTTTCGCAAGAAAAGTAAGGCGAGCATTAGATGCCATTCCTTCATGAGAATAGAAAGAAACGAGTCCTCTCTTTCACCGCAGAGAGGATTTTTTCGTCTCTAGAACATCACAACTCGATCAGCTATAATGAAAAACAACCAAAAACGGGAATTTTAGCAAAATTATACCTCTTACATAGGAAGGATTGATTCTCTTGGATACACAGATCATCGATATAGGCGTAAACCTGATGCACCGCTCCTTTCAACAAGACCGCGATGAGGTCGTTGCCAGAGCAGAAAAACAAGGTATTTATCCATTAATTTTGACGGGAACAAGCCTGAGAAACAGTATGGATGCCTCCCGATATGCGAGTCGCTTCAAAGGAAAGCTGTACGCTACGGCAGGGATTCATCCTCACGATGCCAAAAGCTGTGATGAATCGACGATCAAGAAATTAAGAGAATTGGCGTCTCTTCCCCATGTGGTAGCAATTGGAGAGTGCGGGTTGGATTATAACCGTGACTTTTCCCCGCGTGATATTCAAAGAAAGTGGTTCATTGAACAAATTTCCCTGGCCACAGAACTTCAACTGCCGTTGTTTTTGCATGAACGCGATGCTCATCTTGACTTTGTCTCGATTCTCAAAGAGCATCGTCAAAATATAAATCGTGCGGTTGTACACTGCTTTACCGGAACCCCCAAGGAATTGGAAACCTATTTAGAAATGGACTTCCATGTTGGGATTACGGGATGGATTTGTGATGAACGACGTGGGAAACATCTTCGGGAGCTTGTCAAAAAAACCCCCTTGAATCGTTTGATGATTGAAACAGATGCGCCATTTTTAACCCCTCGTGATTTGAAAGAAAAGCCTGTGGATGGTCGAAATGAGCCAATGTATTTGAGACATATATTGCACGCGGTCGCACAATGTATGGAGTTGAGCCCTGAGGAAGTGGCCAACGCTACTACCAAGACTGCGAAAGAATTTTTTAACGTATAGGTCGTTTTCGCAAGAGGGTCTCGTGCCCTCTTTTTCTTTTTGTGAAAGGCAGTGAATATCGAGCATTTCACAAAAACGTCGCTTTACAGTTGTTAAAAATAGATTTAAATTACAAATAATGGATGCAAATAAAAGAAAGGTGGGTTGTTTATGCTAAAAAAAAGTATGGCTTCAAGTCTAGGTCTTCTCTTCGTTGTACTGTCTTTCACACTTCCTACTCAGGCTGCAGAACCAACGCTTTCGAAATCATCTGAACAAAATATTTCATCCCATGCATCACTAAAGCAATCCCTATCAACCAGCTCTTCTTATGGAGCGAAAATGTGGATCAAGAATAATCAACTGGTCCCACAAGGCTGGGTGATTACCGACAGTACTAGTACTCAATTCGAAATTACATGCGTGATTGGAGCTACGTACAGATCGACACTATGGATCAAGTACAACCAACGGATTCCCGATGGATGGGCTGTTATAGATGGCAGTGGTACTTCCCTTCAAATGATTTATACACAAGGCGCTGGTTACGGAGATAAACTGTGGGTACGAAACAATCAAATCATGCCTCAAGGATGGGTCATTACAGATAGTACGACGGATAAATTTGAAATTACGAGTATTCAAAGAGCTCCAAAGGGAGCGAAGCTATGGATCAGGTATAATCAACAGATTCCAGCAGGCTGGGTTGTTACCGATCGGTTTAACACGAAAATTCAAATCACTTTTATGGGCTAGAGAGATTGCGTAAATCCCTAGCAAAAACAAAACTAGAAGTCATTAAGTAGACTTATGCTCAAGTAACCGCCAGAGTTGGAATCTCAATGGGCGGTTACTTATTTTCTTCGGAATGAAAAGAGTTTCCACTCCCCCTGCTGAGCCTATGCTTCGTCCCCAAAAACACTCTTGGCCACTGCAAGAAACGCTTTTACGGCAGGCGAAGCATCAGAAATGGAATGGCAGGCTAACGCTACATTTCTCCAGTTCGATACATTCAGATTCCCAACTCGAATATTTGGCTGTGATTTGAGAAATAATTCAGGGCCGATCGTGACCCCGAGTCCTTCTTTTACCATGTTCGCGATGGTGTTACAATCGTGTACTTCAAAACGTATACACGGCTTAAGCTTCGCTTCCTGAAAAATCTCATTCACATGGGATTGATACATTCCAGTTGGCATAATAAAAGGTTCTTCCTTTAAATCCTGAATTGAAATGTTCTCTTGTCCGTTAAATTTATGATGGACAGAAAAGGCTACAACCATTTTATCCTTCTTAATTGGAATCATTTCAAACTCGGCTTGAGAATTGTGCTCCACAACAAATCCAATGTCGACTACTCCAGTTTTTAGCCACTTCGTAATTTCCTCATAGGTACCTTCATAAAACTTAAACTCTATCTTGGGATGCCTCTTCTGAAATTTTGAAAGAATTTTTGGCAATAAACAAGCGGAAGCGCTGGCGAACGTACCGATACGTATCGTTCCTACTTCAATTTTTGATGCTAAAGCTACCTCTTGATTGATCTTTTCCATTCTATTCAAAATCTCTCGCATATGAGGCAAAGCCATCTGTCCTATTTCTGTAAGAAGGACTCCTTTTTTTCTGTCCCGAATGAACAATGAAACGCCCCATTCTGACTCCAGACTTGCGATAGCATGACTTACGGCTGATTGGGTCATATTCAACTGGTCGGCGGCTCTCGTAAAACTTCCAAGCTCCACGATTTTCGTAAAAACCTCGAAACGAGCAATTGTCATGAGTTTTTACTCATCTCTCAAATGAAAAACATCAATTTTACTCATGTTATCATTCGTTTTAGAATGAGGGCAAGATGATGAAAAAGGAGAAGAGAGTATGAATCGCATAGCCATATATTTACTAGCTCTTGGGGCATTTGTAACTGGAACCGCAGAATTTGTTGTATCCGGCATTTTGGAACTCATCTCGACTGATTTGAATGTGTCGATATCTATGGCAGGGCAATTAGTTACCGTCTTTTCCTTATCGTATGCGTTTGGGGCACTTGTACTAGTGATGTTGACTGCAAGATTTGAAAGAAAAAAAGTGTTGCTCTATTCTATGATTATTTTTATTGCGGGAAATATCCTTGCCCTTTTCAGTTTTCATTTTCATGTTCTCATGCTTTCACGTATTGTCCTTGCTATGAGTGGTGGGCTGTATATCGTCGTCGCAACCAATTTCGCTGCCAAGCTTGGGCAACCTGCTAAACGAGGAAATGCAATCGCAACCGTAATTACAGGATTTTCTGTTTCTTTAGTGTTGGGTGTCCCCATTGGAACGTTAATAGCAGCATATATGGACTGGCGCTTTGTCTACCTGATTATTGCTGTCGTCACACTCGTCAATCTTATGCTGTTAAACAAATTTATTCCCAAAGTACACGGTGACAATCCAATTCCTTTCAAACAGCAATTGCTTTTTCTCCAAGATAAGCAAGTAATCAGCGGGTTACTCACCACCGTATTTTGGATTCTCGGATACACCATGGTTTTTACTTATATTGCTCCGTTTTTAAGCACCTCGGCTGGTTTTTCGATAGAAATGATTAGCTCTGCCCTTTTGGTGCTAGGTGTATTTGCTTTCATCGGCTCTCGCTTTGGTGGGTATGCAGTGGATAAGTGGGGACCTGTCCGAACAATTTCCATTAGTTTAATCGTCCATTCAGTAGCGTTATTCGCATTAACGGCAACGGCAGCTTCGACAATAGGTGCTTTTCTTACCATTATGATTTGGGGGGCCGCTGCATGGACAACAACTCCCGCAAACCAGTCTTATTTGATTTCTTTAAAACCACAATCCTCAGAAATTGTCCTGAGCTTCCATACTGCATTAATGAATATTGGCATGACATTGGGAGCAGGTTTAGGTGGAGTGGTGATCAAGTACGCAGCCATTCAAAATTTAGGCTGGCTAGGGGGATTAATTGTGTTGTTGGCGCTATTCTTTTCCTCCTATTCGTTCAGAATAAAAAAATCTGATATGTAAGCTTGAACAAAGAAGCGTTCGTATGGAACAATTGATGCTTGGCGTCAAACAAATGCTAACTATCCTGGCAGCCGAGAAGGACGCTCAGATTACATGGGAATATCGCATGAATACGTTGCATTAAAGGCATGTAGTGCTGGTGGACATATCAAGGTGGTCACTGAGCTGGAGAATGAACATAAGGTGATCGCAGTCGAGGATAACGGCAAAGGCATGTCCGCAGAGCATCTCCTCCACATTACAGATGCGTTTTACCGGGAAAAAGGACAACAACCAAATGGATATTTCGCAAAGACATCTGATGGATCAACTCGGGTGTCTACTTTTTTGGGAAAGTGAAAGATTGTCAGCAGCTTTTCCGTCTATACAGTGACAAGGAGGTGTAACACCAGTGGAGGATCATAGTGGCGCACGAATCGAGCAATGGTTTCACTCATACAGCCAGGATATATATCGATTTCTCGTCTATTACACGGGACGAACCGATATCGACGATCTTGTTCAGGAGACCTTTATTCGTGCCCTGAAAGCCATACACGACACAGAGGTTGAGAATCCCAAAACGTGGCTGTTTGCCATAGCACGAAACGTAGCTATTGATGAAAGACGCAAGACAAAGCTAATTAGCTGGTTGCCGGATATCTTCTTGCAGCACCTCGTTTCGCACGACAAAACACCGGAAGAGTCCCTGATGTTAAGTGAAAACAAGCGTCTGCTCTATGAAATGATCAATCAGTTAAAGTCTTCTTATCGGGACGTGTTGATACTCAGAGGGATCAAGGGATTATCGAGCAAGGAGACTGCGGAGGTTTTGGGATGGACGGAAAACAAGGTCAATCTTACTTTGCACAGAGCAATAAAAGCGATTCAAAACAAAAGGCATGTTTCGATTGCGGAGGTGATGAACGATGCCATCATGTGATGAGCAGATCATTCTAGAAGAATTGAATCAATTCCCGGAGCAAATCCTTTCCCGAGAACGAAGCCAAGCAATATTAGAGGGTGTGCGAGAAGAAGGAGGTAGACTTCAAAAAGTGAACAAACGAAGAATGTACTATGGATGGATGGCAAAAGGGCTGATCACCTGCGGCCTGTTGCTCGGTTTTTTCTGGATGAAACCATTTTCTACACCAGCAGAATCAACGAGCAGTGCAGCTTTGACTCCCGAAGAGCAAAAGTATTTTACGGCTGCCCAGCAGGCAATCACTACGGCGAGCGGCATTGAGAAGAATTTTACTTTTGCAGAGATCGAGAAAAACGAGGAGTCCTTTGTTGTACTGACAAAGGATGAAGAAGCCTGGGTATATTTTAAGGCCGATACGACAGAGGTGATTGCCGTCAAAGCAACTTTTGCCATCCAAGAATTGACGGAACCTTATCAAAAATATGTAGAGACTGCACGTGAAGCCTATAGGGTTACGAAACAACCGGTT
Organism: Brevibacillus sp. MS2.2; assembly: GCF_013284345.1. Classification (NCBI taxonomy): domain Bacteria; kingdom Bacillati; phylum Bacillota; class Bacilli; order Caryophanales; family Paenibacillaceae; genus Brevibacillus; species Brevibacillus sp. MS2.2. The sequence goes on along the minus strand of NZ_JABSUZ010000030.1, from coordinate 56,778 downwards.
AACTTCGAAACAACAGAATTTTATAAAAGAAAAGACATAGCTATTCTAAGCTTTGACTTGGATCAAGATCAGGATGTTGATGTTGATTTATCTACAAACAAAGTCATTGATTATACCTTGAATTACAACCCTAAGGATGCAGATCAAAAGTCTCTGGACATCGCGCAAAAAGCTTTGACGCGCTTCACCAATAAAAATGATCTCTCCTTCACCCTAGCCGTAAAATCATCAGATGAGAAAGAGGATAGGTGGACGTTTCACAACGAGCAAGAAAGATATGAGGTGGAAGTCGGAGCAAAAACAGGCCAAGTATATGATGTGCAGCATGTAACGGAACACAAGCATATTATCATCAAATCAATCGATGAAGCGATTCCCGTCACGAAGCCGCTTATTCAAGATATTTTTGGCATAGACACTACTGGGTACAAGGCTTATGGCGGCAAGGATTGGGGCGGCTATATATTGAGAAGTGACACTCCTGGGAAACCACGTTTATCCATAAAGCTTTTTGATAGGGATGTTGGAACGATTTATGGGATCGGTATAGAAAGAGACTGACTTTGAGTTTGGAGGTCACAGCAAAGGAGCAACGGGTTCTATATCGTATATGGAACCCGTTTTGTTACACGCTCATGCTTTCATATATTTTTACTTGCACGTATTTCTTCTATTCGGATTCAAAATTAGCGCATCATCTTCCAGCTCAAACAATTTATCCAACAGCGCATCCAAGCCATGCTCCAATTTATATTCCATCTCTTCTTTATACAAAGGAATCAAGAAATAGGCATGAACCTTGTTCCCATCCTTGGTGGGAATGACGCTGATCTCTTCGGATAGCTGAAACAGAACGACTCCATTTAAGCCAGTGCCATCCGCATACGGTACATAGTCCTCATAATTCGGTATCGTATGTCCGTATCCCAACCACGTATTGTACTGGTGAGGAAAACGAGCCATTTGCTTCATCAGCCTGATCGGCCAGTAGTTGTTTTCATCCTGTAGCGATTCTTGTGTCAGCTCCCAGGAAGCCGGCAAAAATATCATCACTTCTGCTCGATCGAAATTCTCTTCCATCTGCTCCTGTATTTCATCCGGGATCGTCATCGGTAAATCACTCATCCCAGTCGTATACAGAACCCAAAATGGTTCTTCTTCTGTAGGACTCATTACATTCACATCAATATGAATCATATCGGAAATAATTTCGTGAAAAACACTGCTTTCTCTTCCCGCAAATACCGTCTCAAAGTGGGCAACAATTTCTTCTACATATTCCATGGGAGCTGGGGGTTCATAATCAGCTTGTTCGTTATATGTGTAAATCGCAGTGCCGTCCCCTGACTTTTCTCCGTTGTTCGTACCGCCGAATAGCTTCTTGAAAAAATTCATCGCAAATCCTCACCTTCTCATATTTAGACGCTGGGTCCTCTCTATTGTATCGGCATGAGATACACCCAACATTTACCTTATCTTTGTAATTCTTGCAAGGGAATTTCGAATCAACTTGCACAAAAAAGAGGGGCGCTACTCTAGCGCTCCTCCCATGTCCTTCTTATTTCAGCACCATATAGTACCTGATCTCCTCTTTATCTACCTCGAATCCAACCGATTTGTATAGAGACAAAGCAGTTTCATTCGTCGTTTCCACCATGAGATACGCGGATTTCAGTTCATGCGATTTTAGATATCCCAATGCTTGTGTCAGTAAAAACTTCGCAAGCCCACGCTTTCTCCAAGGTTCCTGTACGAAAACATCCTCGACTACTCCTACGTTTTCCTCCTGCCATGCCATCAAGCTGGCAGCAATCGTGTCGTTTTGACGAATCACCATGGATGTCCAAAGCGCCTTGTTCTTGTATTCAGAAAGTCTTTCAAACCCTAAAGGAGCGTCCGGCCAAATCGTGGCTTCCAGATCCAAGTAATCTTTTTCTTCCTGTGCGCTCTCCATTTTCCAATACGAAAAGTGAAAGTTTTCATCCAGCGTTAACGCGGGGATGGGTTCTAGTAAATCACGCTTCATCTGAAACAAGCTATTCCAATGGGTATAGCCCTTTTGGATAAAAATGCGGTTGTTTTCTACTTCGGATGAATCGTTACCGACACACAGCATCGTTTGGTATTCACTTGGCAACGTTTCTTTTACTTGCAAGGCTCTTAGAAATAGGTGCTGGTACACGTTTTCTAGCAAATCGAAGTCATTGTCTCTTTCCGGTAGCGCCTTCAGATTCAGGTAGATCGAATGCTTATTTGCTGCTGAACGTCCAGGAGGGATAATCGTAATAATACTGACTTGCCCCTTCGCCACCATCTTTCCATTTTCAAATGCACAATAGACATTACTCCAATTTGCTTCTTCACCGACCCACCAAAACGTGGCGTTTTCTTTTGAGGTAACGGCTTGATATAGCTCGCCAAGTAACGAGAAGTCTTCATTTTGAAAATTCCGAATAATCATACCGTGTCCCTCCTTGGCTATCAAACCATTTTTCTATCAGATTAGAATTCATCTTGCGAGAAAATTAAAAACCAAGTAAACTTTATCTCATTTACTGGTGGTATGAAAATTATGGAAATGATCAATTTCACAGGCGACTTCGAAAAAGTTGGGGAGAAGGAGTTTCCTTATGGACAAGAGAATCCCAGAAAGTGTTAGACCTTTCTTACACGACTATACGCAACGACTCATGGCAGAACTGCCTGATGCCATCTACGGTGTGTATTTGTATGGCTCTATTGCGCTGTCAGGCTTCGAGGAAGATAACAGCGATATTGATTTTGTAACGATCTTGCATAGTGGGTTAACGAATGCAGAAATAAAAACGCTCAAGAACATTCATTATGCTCTCCAAAACGCCAACCCACTCGCTAAAAGAATGGACGGCATGTATATCAAGCTGGATGACATCGGAAAAACCAATCTATCCTTGGAGCCTTATCCTTACGTTGACAATGGGACATTCAAATCATCCGGCCACTATGATGTCAATCATGTGACGTGGTGGATCCTCAAGCAACAGGGCATTACCGTTATGGGGAAAAGTATTGAAGCATTACACATCCCTACCCAGTGGTTTGATGTCGGGGAAACGATGAAATACAATGTACATGATTATTGGTCACCGAAAGGAAAAAGCATGCGGAAATTCTTGCTCGATGGATGGGTAGACTTCGCCGTTTTCACCTTATGCCGAATCTATTACGCGCTCATCCATGAGGACATTATTCCGAAGAGAAAAGCCGTAGAACAGGCTCTGCAAGAACTCCCAAATGAATGGCATCTTTTACTGAAAGAATCCTTGCGAATACGCTACCACCCAAACGAACCATCTTTATTTTCGAACAGAATCAAGCGGGCAAAGGAAACCCAGCGCTTTATACACTATATCTGCGAGCTGTCGCCTAGTAAGACGGAATAACACCACACAAAACATGGCGCACAGATCATCCCAAGACTCCACCTTGGACCAAAAGAAAGCTTGCAGCGAGCCGAAGCTCTACGGCAAAGCCGCTTTCCGTAAAGAAGGAGATTTGCTTATGAAGATCATGGAGCATCTGCACCTTGAGCATTTTAGACAAATGGAACAACTCGAGCTTCAATATTATGATGCTGAATTTATTACACCGTACCAAGAGAGCTACAATTGGTATTTGTTTCGTCCCGATTCGGTCGTTGCGATCGAAGAGAATAGGCGCATCATCGCTTTTATGAACCTGCTTCCCGTCAAGCCTCATATCTACCTGCAAATTGCGCAAGGGACGTTTAAAGACAGCCTGATGACGACTGCGGATATTGAAGATTTAACTACTTCTCCCGAGCAAGTCTATTATTTTCTGTCCTGTGTGGTTGTCGATCAATCTTATCGGAAAAGCGCTGCCTTGCCCATGATGCTGCATCGTTATCTCGATGTACTGGCTCATGTCGAACAGAGTGGCTGCCGCATCCAATCAATCATCATGGATAATATTACGGAAGCTGGCAATCGTTTCGCTCAGCGCCTTAACATGAAGCATGTATGTATCAGTGACCACGACTCTCATATACATGCCTCGGACTATGAGAGCTTCAAACAACATGTTCACGCGAGTTATCCCATGCTTTCCCGCTGAAGGCTTCGCATCGACTTGATGTGAAGCCTTTTGGCGTACGCTACGTATACAGTGCCATACATTCTCGCAGCCTCTCTTCTGCAAAAGCTCTTAATTCCGCTGGCTCCACTACCTCCATATGTCCGATTATATCCAAAATATCGCGACATGCTCTTTCATAACTGTACAAATTAACCGTCAATTGCTCGTACTCTCCGTGCTGCACAGCGGAAATCACCTCCAGCCTCTCTCGCACGGCCAGCTTTTCAGCATGCAATCTGATCACGACAGGAAAATGTTCGACTTCACGACAAACCCGCTTAAACTCCGCCTCCTGATTCGTCCAATAACGGGCCAACGAAAAGCTCTCTGGAATCCCGAATGTCTCCTCCAGTACATGAACAGAAGGAATCCGCTCGCACTTGAATGTTCGAATCTCCTGCGCTTTTTCACAGAAAGCAACGAGATACCACTCCGTTTTTTTCACGACGAGACCGTAGGGACATACCGTACGTAGCGAGCTGCTCCCATCCATTTTGCGGTAGGAAATGACCACTTTGCTTGATCGCCAAACCGCTGCCCGCAAAACCTCCAGATTCGGTATGACTACTCTCTCTTCCCACCACGGCATCTCATCGAAATAGAAACGCTTCTTCGCTTTCTCGATATCCGGCTGATAAGTCTGAGGCAGCGTCTTTTCCAGTTTGAGCAAAGCAGACGTTAATTTGTGTCCAGTCTCGGTATCCTGCCCTACATGAATCCCCATCCCGGTCAAATACAAGTGCACCACATCATCGACATACAGTTGTTTCAGATTGACCGTATATCCTTCCATCAAATAAATTCCACCGCCAGGCCCCGAGGTTGCCGCGATCGGAATCCCTGCCTGGGATAGTGCGTCAATATCCCGATAAATCGAGCGAACAGACGTCTCCAGTGCTATAGCGAGTTCTTTTGCTTTCATTTTTCCCCTTGATTCGATCAGTAGCAATATCGCAATCAATCGATGCAGTCTCATCTCCAGCCTCCACTACAAACAAACTACTCTATTTTTCAACGCGACCAAATTGATGACACAACGCTGTCAACAATACAAAGATATCATAGAGCTATCAGGATAGGAGGGATGCAAGATGAATATCGCAGTATTAGGGACCGGCTTTGGTGCGTACCATGCACATCTGCTGAAAAAAATGGATGGTGTAGATAGATTGGTAGTTTTCGGTCGAAGTAAATCGAAGCTGCAAAAGCTACAGGAAGAGCTGCATGTGGAGATTACAGAGCATATGGACGAGATCATGCGCGATCCTACTATCGATGTCGTTGATATTTGCCTGCCTTCACAGTTGCATCGGCAATACGCTGTAGAAGCACTCGAAACCGGAAAGCATGTATTCTGCGAAACACCGGTTTGTTATACGCTAGACGATGCACAAGCCATGAAGCATGCAAGGGACCGGTCGGGGAAAAAGTTGTTGGTGAATCAGTTTATCAAATTTGACCCGGCGTACACCTACCTTCGTAGTGCACATGCAGAAAACAAGTACGGACAGCTTCTCTCCCTCTCGCTTAAAAGAGAAACAGCTCCCTTATGGGGGGATTTAGGCTTGTCCTCCATTACGACGAATCTGATGATTCATGAGCTGGACTTCGTAACATGGCTGTTCGGTCACAATGCCAGTATGAGCGCATGGGGGGCAGAATCATCGGATAAAAAACAGTCCATCGTCCACTCGCACTTTCGTTACCCTGATGTGCATGCTGAAATAGTCTCCTCCTCGCAGATGCCGACCTCGTACCCATTCACTGTCGGTTACGAAGCGTACTTTGAGAAGGCAAAGCTCGTTTTTCAGGAAGCCGATAGCCATGGTCAAACGGAATCTTTCTTATGGGAATACACATCCTCAGGCAAGAATGCCCTCGTTCTCGAACCTGTCAATCCGTATGAAGAGAGCTTGCGTCATGCCATTCAATGCTTTGCGGACCATACAGAATCGATCATCGATGTTGATCATGCAGTTGAGTCCTTCGAGCTTGCGCTTGCTTTACAGAAACAGCTTGCGAGCCAACGCCAGTAAAGAACGAAACCTCCATGAAGCGTCTTTTCATGGAGGTTCGTTGCTTGCTCTTTAATTGATGACCTTGCCTGTCGTGGCTTCTATTGCCCATGGCTGTTCGGAATCCCGGCGGATTTGGTAAGCAAGTACTCGCTCCGCCCCTTTTTCCGCTGGCAAGTACACGAGTTCCAGTGGAGCATGCTGCACAAATTGATCAAGTGCCTCTTCCTTGGAGAGCGTTTTAGCTGTCTGATCAGTGTGTAACCATGATAAATCCGAAAAGTTGCCCGTAAGCTCGGTAACAAGCCCGCTAGCCTGTTCGACCGACACTTTATAAGAATGATCTATGACGGGAATCCCGTTGACCTTCGGAGCAAAGGTAAACTGAATGGTGCTAGGCGACTCTTGCGACGCTTCCAATGACAACTCACGCACATCGGTTGGAAGGAATTTCTCCAGGTGGGCTATCGCGAGCGCTTTTGCCTGTTCATAGGTCGTTTCCCGGTGGTTCTTACGTCCATCCGCAGTCATCTGTGAAAACCCGAGGAATGCTCCATCATCTGTCGTCTCAACGGAAACGCCGTTGCCCTGTCCATCGTTCCAAGAGTATGAAATACCATGCGGATTTACACCAATGAATGCTTTTTGCTCCACCTTTATGTCCAACTTGCGCTCAAGCAGCTCTGCGACCTCATCAGAAGATTTCAGCACGAGTGGTTTTCCTTGTCCCGAAACAGCAACGGATTTTTTCTCTGCTTTCTCTTGGCCGATCAGCTTGCCTGTTTTCGCGTTCACATAAACATCTGATGCTACTACGTATTGAAGGCCTGGTTGTTTCTTTCCTGCATAAACGAGCCGAAGCGTACTCCCTAATTGCTGGGCTGCCTTTACTTTGTCAATCGTCCCCTCACGATTGGCAGGCTGTGACGCTACGCCACTAACTTCGAGATCAGGGTAAAGAAGCAAGGTCATTTCACCTGTTTTGGGGGAGATGCGGACCATCGCGCTATTCTCCTGAAGAGGAATGCCATTGATGATTTTGCGAAAAGCCACTTCTCCTTGTGCCAAATTCGAGTGAGCATGATCCACTTCAAACTGTTTGCTTTGTTCTCCCAGCTTCTTTTGCAAATAGGCCTCTGCCTGTACTTCCAATGGTGACTTCTCACGTGTTGGTGTGGGGTGGCTCCTGTCTATTGGGTTCGGTGCGGTCTCTGGTGCTAATGTCTGTGGCTGTGGATCATCGCGAGTAATTACGGCAGCTTCTTGCTTCTCCTCTGGCTTAGCCTTACTTTCAACTGGTAGGGAAGGGATAGCATTCGGTGGTGTAGCTGTTATAACGGCTGGAGGTGAGATCGTTTTTTGCAGATCAACAGTTGGCTTCAGCGGTGAATGATAGCTCAGCCACACACCCATGAATACGGCTGCTGCAAGGGAACCTGCTCCGGTGACAACTCGCTTGATCTTCGCTGTCTGCTGCATGCGATACGCCTCACGAATGAGCCTTTCCTTGCCCATCTGCTTCCACACTTGACGAGGTGGGGTGCTCTCCTGCCTGACTTGTTTCAGTAATTCGATTACGTGGTTTTCATCTGGCAAACTCATTGGCAATCCTCTCCTCGCAAGCGTTGCCGAGTATCTTCTGCAACGCCTTTAGTCCCCTGTGACAGTCCACTCTCACTTTTGTTTCTGGAATCGCCAAAATCTCGGCCGTTTCCTTTACGCTGTACTCTTTTATGTATCGCAAAATTACTATGATACGCTGATCGGGCTTCAGCTTTTGCAAAGCCCGTTGAATACTATGCACCTCTTCTTTTGTCTCCAGCTCCTCTTCTGGAAGGCCCTCCGTAGACTTCATGAGGGCCAACCAGTTGTCTGAGAACAAACGCTGCCACTTTTGCTTGCGGTAATGATCAATCGCGACATGCTTGGCGATGGAAAAAAGCCATGTCTTCATTGCGACCCGACCGTCATACCTCGGCAGTATTTTTAATAGTCGTGTAAATACTTCCTGCACCATGTCTTCTGCATCTTCTTGTCTGCCCGTAAAGTAGAGCAAGAAATAGTAGATGTCATCATAGTGAGCCTCGTAAATTACCCCGATTCGTTCCGCCAAATCGCCTGACAAGTGACTCCCCCCTTTCTTATTCGGTTGCTTCTCCTTCTCCATAAGTGTAGAACTCACCGGTCAGAGCATCGATTTCTTCTTTAGGAACGAGTGGCGAAATATAAACGAGCTCGGCTACGTTTTTATTTTCCTCATCCAAGGAGTAATACAGCTTCAGTGGACATTTTTCGAGAAATTTCTTGGCTGCTTCCTCTTGTGTCATGGCATTCTTGATGTCCGGCAGCTTGATCGTTTGAGCGATTCTCCAATCTAGTAAAGTCGCTTTTCCCGTGGCTGCATCTATGTGTGCCTGTCTAAGCATACCATCTACCGGATACCCTTCATGAAGCATGGTAAAGTCAAAGTTGTACAAATTTTGATCGGGTTCATATCGATTGGCGGTGACGACCATTTCTTTATCGGTGAGAGGAAGGAACTCAGACATGGCTTCCACAGCAGCCTTTAGCGCCTGCTCTTCGCTCAGCTTTTTGTCTGCCTCACTTTTCCGCTTTGTGTCCAATACTTGATAATTCGTGACCTTTCCTGTCTTGGTTTCGAAGAAGATATTGGCGATGAACTCGTCCTCCGTCGTCCACAAATAATTGCTGACTCCAGTTTTCGGGTCGCTCGCTTCCTGAAAAGTTGCGCGTCCTTTTGTGGGGTTGTATCCTGTCTTAGCTGCCAAGAAAGCCGCTGCCTCTTCTTTCGACTTGATCATTATTTGCTTTGCTTTTGGTTGGAACTGGATGATTTTGTTGTTCGGTTTGGCCGGCAGTTCGGCTCCCATGCTCGCATTGATTTCCTCGAGAGAAGGAGTGTACAAGAACCTGTAGCTTTGCCCATCCGCACTCTGTCCGTAGTAGGGCTTCATCGCAGAAGCAAACATCGCTTCTACCTTTTCTTTTGCATGCACCTTTTTTGGATCAGCGAATTGAATTTTTCTAAGGTCCCGTTCCATTTCAACTGGCTCTGCATACCCGTCGCCTCTTGCCAGATGCTGAATTTGCCCGTCGCTATTGATGGCGAAATTCAGTGTATCATTGCGGAACGGAATCCCATTTACCATTTTGCGAAACAAAATCGAAGAATTCCGCTTGGAGGCCTCCTCGTCCAACTGATAGTCCGCCATGTCCTCGCCATACCATTGCTTCATGAACTCCGTTGCCCTTTTCTTCGCATCTTCTAGGGGATAGGTGGAAGAGAAACCTCCTTTGCCTGTGATATGGCTGAAGAATTTGACTTCACCTGTGTTTTGGTCAACGTGTATTCGAACATAAGGAGCTTTCTTTTCCTTCGTTTGATACTTTTTGACTTCAACCCGGGATGTCTCTGCGTTCATCTCAAATTCGGTGATCGGATAGTCCTTTAGATAAGGCACAACTTGAACGAGTCTCTCTACAGACTTTTCGATTTTCTTGATCAGCTTCTCATCGATTACACTATCGCCTTTGCTCTCAGCCTGAATCGATACGCTCGATTCTGTTGCCGCCATAGCACTGATGGGTGCCGTTACAGCCAGACTCGCTGTCATGAGTACAAATATACTTTTCGCCCATTTTTTCATGGTTCGTCCATTCCTCACTCTTTTTGGATAGTGGGCTGGGGCCCCAGCCGTTTTTCGCTCTGTCCATTATTCGAATGAGTTCCCTTTTTGTTTCAGTGGGGAAGAAAATTTTCCCATAAAAAAACGACTTCCCAAAAAGGAATCGGCTGTATGCGGCCTGTATTTGAGCAATAAACGAAACCAGATGTCACCAATATGCTTGAATAATCACCGAAAATAGACGGTAACGAGTTGTTAGGGCCCATCAAAGAAATGGAGCCGATGGTTCGACCTGAAAGGGATATTATGATAATCCACATAATTCCACATCATGAATCAAATGGAAATAGGCGTGTTAGGCCGACAACTTTGGGCACCCAGGGCATATGATGACCAGTAGAAACAAGGCACAAGGCTACTACAGGAGGTAACAAACTTGAACCTGACATTAAATCGACTCAGTCTGACGAATGTGGATGACTCTGCTGGTGTATGGCAATATGAAGGTGGTAAAGTGTTTGATGGAAATAACCATGTAGCCAATTACGCGAGTACGAAGCGCACCGTGCATCAGGGAACTGAAGCGCAGAATACGGCAATGCTCACATTGACACTTTTCTTTTTTGGTCTCGAGAATATTACTCTCCAAGGAAGTCATGACTTCAGCTCTGGCAAGCAAATTGGAAGCGTTAGCGCTGCTTCATCCCAATTTGCTTCTTCTATTGGTAAACAGTTCACAGTATTAGGAACTAATCTCGTTATTCAGTGATTTCAGACGATCGTTCATGAGAAAAGCCGATTCCCCTTTATTTCAGGAGGATCGGCTTTTAAGATTTTACTGGTAAGGGGTATCACCAACAATTATTAGTTTTGTGTCGCTTATATTTTGCAGGAGCCATCTGCGCAATTGTCGCCGGATTGCTCGTCTTTTTTCTCGTCGTTCTGCACGAATTTCAGAACAGGAGCTGCGCTTTCTTCTTCCCATACCTGGTTCAATGCGCCTAAAAAGACTTCTCCTGGCTGCGCACCAGAGACTGCATATTTGTTATTGATGACAAAGAACGGTACACCCGTGACACCCAAATCATTGCCTCTTTGTTTGTCCTCTTGTACTTGCTCTCTGTATTCGTCTCCTGCCAGCATGGCGAGCGTCGCTTCCTTGTCCAAGCCCACCTCAGAAGCAAGCTGTGCCAGCACCTCGTGGTCACCGAGATGGAGTGATTCGGTAAAGTACGCCTTCAGCAAGCGCTCCTTCATTTCCCTCATTTTTCCATGCGCATGAGCAAAGTGCGTCAAGCGATGCGCATCGAATGTATTGGTCGGAATCATCGTGTCAAAATGATAGTCGAGACCAACACCTTTTGCCATTTGGGTTACTTGGTCATTCATCCCCTTGGCCTGTTCGAGCGGAATGCTGTACTTGGCTGCCAGTACTTCATGCATGTCCATATCGGTATCGCGTTCCATCTGCGGGTCGAGCTGGAAGCTGCGATATACGACCTCTACTTGATCCTTATGCGGAAATTGAGACAGCGCTCCTTCCAGACGGCGCTTTCCGATATAGCAAAACGGGCAGGCAAAATCAGACCAAATTTCAATTTTCATGTTCCATCCTCCTCTATTTGAACGGTGCAGATCAAAAGAACAGCAGACCGTACACTGCAAAATTTGTCGTATGCACATTATACAACAACGCACGGTACGACTATGCACTTTGGAGGCTGATAGCTACAATTTGCCCTTAACGAGTCATGCGAATGATGCGATCACAAATCGTTTCCGCATCTGCTTTGTCATGCGTGACCAGGATCGAAGTCATCTTGGCAGCTCGCAGCATTCGCTTCAAGTCATCGCGTATTTTCGTTTTCAGCTCGGCATCCAGATTACTGAATGGCTCATCCATCAACAAGATAGCCGGTCTAGGTGCCAGTGCACGCGCAAATGCGACACGCTGCTGCTGTCCCCCGCTCAGCTCATGTGGATATCGCTTGCCGTAGCCTTCTAGCTGTACGAGGGCCAACATCTCTTTCAAACGAACCAGACGCTCTGCTTTGGACAATCGATGCAGGCCGAACAAGATGTTTTGCTCGACAGTCAAATGCGGAAACAGCGCATAGTCCTGAAAAATCATGCCGATCCCGCGTTGCTCGGGCTCCACAAACTGCCCTTGATCGACCAACACTTTTCCATCAATCTGGATGCGACCGCTCTTCGGGGACTCCAGTCCGGCTATCAAGCGAAGCAATGTACTTTTTCCACAGCCGCTATTCCCCAGCAGCCCGACAACTTCCCCCTGCTCCATCTGCAAGGAAAAATCCCGGATGACGCTGCCGTTCCCGCTTGCATAACCAAACGTCAGGTTTTTCACTTCAAAAAAAGTCATTTTGCCTGTCTCTCTCCTAACCAGTGATAGAAAATAACGGAGACGATCCCCACTGCAATGATACAGAGCGAAGGAATCGCGGCCTGATGAATTTGTTCATCGCTCGCATATTGATACGCCTTCGTTGCCAGCGTCTCGAAGTTATAGGGACGAAGGAGCAAGGTAAGCGGCAATTCCTTCACGATTTCCATGAACACCAGGATAAAACCAGTGAGCACAGCCCCTTTGATTAATGGCAAATCCACCTTGAAAAAGGTTCGTGTCATGCTCATCCCGAGCATACGTGCCGCTTCTGAATAACGGTTTCCCGTCTTCTCAAACCCCGCTTCGACTGCGTTGAATCCGACTGCAAGAAAGCGGATGATGTAGGCAAACGTCAACATGAACAAGGACATGCTGAGTACCAGCTTGTTTGCCCCTAAGCCCAGCCAGCTATAAAAGGAACTCAGCTCTTTATCTACGGACATCACCACCGCCATTACACCGATGGACAAGACTGCCCCCGGAATGGAATAGCCCATGGAAATCAAGCGAGTCAGCGCCACAGCGAATATCGAGCCTCGGGAGAATCGGATGACATTCGCTACGATTACTGCGAGCAACATCAAGATGGTGATCGAGATACAGGAGATGAACAGCGTATTGTTCAAGAGCTTCCAGAAAGTCTCGTTCAACACTTCCTCATACGTCCACGTCGCCCAGACAACCAACTGCCCAACAGGGATTACAAACGAAAACGAAACAATAACCAATCCGAAGATTACGGCAGCGTACATCGGCATTCCACGCAATTTTCTGCGTATGAGCGGCGTGCTCCTGTTCGTAGGAGAGCTGTATTTTTTTCTTTTACGCACAAGTCGTTCGACGATAAAGATCCCGATAATCAACGTCATGAGCCAGGCGGACAAACGAATGGCCGAATCTACGTCATACATGCCAAACCACGTCTTGAAAATCGCTGCTGTAAAAGACTGAATCCCAAAGTGCTTCGTCACGCCAAAATCATTGAGCACTTCAAATGCCACCAGACTCGCGCCACCGACGATGGCTGCCTGCGACATAGGCAGAACGATGCGAAAAAAGATATGCGCTTGGTTTTTTCCGAGCAATCTGGCATTTTCAATGAACACAGCACTCTGTTTTTCAAGAAAGGTTTTCGTAATCAAATAGACGTACGGGAACAAAAACAGGGTGAATATAAAAATAGCGCCCTTCATCGACATAATGTCAAAGTAGCGTTGATCGAGCGTCAATCCGAATGTATCGCGCAAAAACGTCTGGATGCTCCCCGTATAGCTGAGCATGGAGCCGTACGTGTATGCTGCGATATACGGAGGAATCGCCAACGGTAGCACGAAAGCAAATGAAAAAAAGCGACGTAATGGAAAATCGTAGGCAGCGACCAGCCAGGCCAAGGTCACACCTACGATGATCGTACAGGCTCCGGTACCGAGCACGAGCCATAACGATTGCAGCGCGTAATCCAGCAGCATGTACTCTTGGATATGCTGCCAGTTTTCATTCTGTTTTTGAAAGAGTCCGAAAAAAATATAAAGAGACGGGAGAAGGGCCAAAAAGGCCCCTATCACGCTCAGCGTTACCCACCCGTTCAGTTTTCGTCTCAGGCTTCTACGCAAAAGTGCTCCCGTCATGCTTATTTCCAACCTGCTTGATTCAGCAGTTCTACCGCTTTTTTGTTATACTCGCCGAGCTTAGCAAAGTCGAGCTTTTGCGTTTTGAATTCTCCCCACTCTTTCAAAAGAGCTGGCTTGTCAGCCTCTGCATTGACAGGGAACTCGTAGCTTCCGTTTGTCAGCATCGTTTGAGCCTCTTTCCCTGTGACGAACTCAATCAATTTCACGGCATTGTCCTTGTTTTTCGCGTGCTTGGTCAAACCAATACCGCTGATGTTCAGGTGTGTGCCTGTCGTTTCTTGGTTCGGGAAGAAGACACCGATGTTTTGCGCAACTTTTACTTCCTCTGCATCTTTAGAGTTCAGCATTTGTCCAACATAGTAGGTGTTCATGATCGCTACGTCACCGACTTTGGCAACAACAGCTTTTGCCTGATCACGGTCTCCACCTTCAGGCTTGCGCGCGAAATTGTTTACCAGACCCTTTGCCCAATCCAATGCAGCCTGCTCGCCATTCAGCTCAATAAAAGAAGCAACGAGTGACTGGTTGTACAGGTTGGAAGAAGAGCGTACCAATACTTTGCCTTTCCATTTATCTGTAGCCAAATCTTCATACGTAGACAACTGCTCTGGCTTCACGCGATCCTTCGCATAGACGATCACACGCGCACGGGTAGCCATACCGATCCATTGGTTGTCAGGATCACGCAGTTCTTTCGGTACGTTTTTCTCTACTTCAGCAGATTGAATCGGTTGCAGCACGTCATTTTGTTTCGCATAGTTCAGAACACCACCGTCAACCGTGATGAACAAATCCGCTTCGGAGCTCTCTCCTTCACGCTTCAAGCGCTCAACCAGCTCTTCTGCTGTACCCTTCACTTCGTTTACCTTGATGCCTGTTTGCTTCGTGAATTCTGCGAACAGTTTGCTATCAATATCGTAATGGCGCGCTGTAAATACGTTCACGACTTGCTCTGTTGCAGCCGGCTCTTGTGCCTTTGGCGCTTCTGTTTGCGGCTGGGCAGTATTCGCGCCGTTTCCGCATGCAGCAAGGAAAGGCAATGTCAGCATCGTACTCAGCATGACCGCCAGCATCGATTTGTTTCTCATTTTGATTCTCCCTCTCTATCGCAGTGATTATTGATAATGAATATCATTGCCAATTGACAAGGCTTATTGTAACGAACAAAAATGAGAAAATGCTGTGAAAATAAAAAAACATCCTCAATTTTTTATTTGAGATGCGGATCGGTTGAAATTCGCTGAACGAAGCGGTACAAAAACAGTCACAGTCGTCCCTTTCTGCTCCACACTCTGGATCGTTATGCTTCCGTTGTAACGTGCAAGCAATCGTTTGGCGATGGCAAGGCCGAGCCCATACCCGCTCTCTCCGCTGTTTCTTGCTTTGTCTACCCGATACAATCGGTCCAAGACATATGGCAAATCCTGCTCGGGTATACCGATTCCTTCATCTAAGATTTCCATACAGGCTACATTTTCTTGCACCATGGCCCTCACGCAGATTCTCCTGCTCTCCCCCGAATACTTGACCGCATTATCCAAAAGGATCAGAAGCACTTGCTCCAGGTGTTCTTCTGATATGGCAAGGATTTCTCCAGCCAAAGGCCCAAGTTCTTGGTCGATCGTAAATGTCGGCTGAATCATGGCGAATTTCTTGATCATGTGACAGACAGCCCGATCCGGATCATGGAGCGCGACATCCTCTTCGATCTCCACATGTTCCGCTCTCGTCAAAGCGAGCAGCTCCTGCACCAGTCCTTTTAGTCTGGCGAGCTCTTGAATCGAAGTCTGCAAGGACTCCTCCAAAACAGCTGGATCATTTTTTCCCCATCGCCGTAGCATTCCCAGATGCCCTTCGATAATCGCGATCGGCGTCCGCAGCTCATGCGAGGCATCTTCGACAAATTGTCTCTGCTGCAAAAAGGAACGCTCCACCTGATCCATCATTTTATTGAACATTTTCATCAAGGTCGCGATCTCATCCTGATTATCGTGAAACTGTACACGTTCATGGAACCCTTTTTGCCGGACGTTGCTCATCGTTTCATTCATCGATTGCAGGGGCTTAAGCAACTGACGCGCAAGCAATCTACCACCCAGACCGCTTATGATCACAGCGGTCAAGCACCCAATTGCCATGACCTGAAAAAGCGCACCACTCAACTGCTCAAACTCTTTCATATTCTTCAGAATCATGACGGTCCCATTAAATTGAAAGATCGTAAGCGGACTGCTCATGATCAACAGGTCACCACGCACTTCTTGGGTCTGGGTGCGAATCGACTGAACAGGCGGAAGCGGTGGCAGTGTGATATCCTGAAAATTTTCCGAGACAACGACAATCGGATTACCCTCTTCGTCCAGAATGCGAATCATTTGGTTTCGTTGATTGATTTTCTCCAGGAAGCTGCGCAGCTCTGCGATGTCCTTTCCCTCAAAAGATTGCTCTTTTTCCAGTGCATAGTTGAGGAACTCTCGCATCGTTTGTTGCACAACCTGCTGCTCTTTATTAAACATCCACTTCTCTACAAAAAAATATTGGAAGCTATTATAGCCAATGAATACGAGAAAAAGCAGAAGTGACGACCAGAGTGTCAGCTTCCATTTGATCGGGAGCTTTAAGAATCTCGATGGTCCTCTCATTTTCGCATCACATAGCCAATTCCGCGTACAGTCGAGATATAGCCGTCCTCATTGGGCGAATCGATTTTATTGCGTAAATACCGAACGTACACATCCACAACATTGGTCTCCACAGCAGCCTCGAATCCCCACACCGTATCAAGAAGCACCTCGCGAGGCAGGACTCGATTGATGTTTTTCATGAATGTCACGAGTAAATCGTACTCTCTTTTGGTCAACTCAACAGGTTGATTATTTTTGGTGACGATACGTCCCTCCATTTGGACCACCAGCCCTCGGTGCGCAAGCATGGTTCCGGGGACATTCTGCTGCTCTTCCTGACGGCGAAACACAACGCGTATGCGTGCCAACAGCTCCTCGATCGCGAATGGCTTCGGAATATAATCATCGGCACCACTGTCCAAGCCTGAGACGCGGTCCATAATACTGTCTCTGGCTGTCAGCATAATAATCGGCGTTTTTTTCACGCTGCGAATTTTTTGACAAACCGCTATACCATCAAGCCCTGGAAGCATGACGTCCAATAATATGACATCCCATTCTTCCTGCAAAGCGAGCTCGAGTCCTTTATGTCCATCATGCGCGACTGTAATCGCAAACGATTCGTAGCGCAACTCCAGTTCAATAAATCGGGCCATATTGATCTCATCTTCTATCAACAGCACTCTTTTCACGTTTTGCCCACCCTTTTGCCCATGCCGGGGAATTCCACCTGATTGTAGATGAAAATAATTATCAGCGTCAATGTTCTCCTACATAGCCCAGTAACCATACGCCCATCTCTAACATAAGATATGGCAAACTGGATAAATGTAAGGTGGTGTACCATGAACGGATACCAACCATATGAATACCCATACGAATATGACTTGCGAGCCGTGTCCTCACAACATGGGCGGAGAACAGGACAATCCTTTGCCGAAATTCAGGGCGGTCCACTGGCACCGAATCTGAATGGATATGTTGTGTTTACCGATGTCCCCTACGGTACCGAAGTTTTCGTGGAGGTCAGCGGTCTTCCCGCTTTCCAGCCACCCGCTGGCAATCAACCGCAAATCGGGCCATTTGGTTTTCATTTGCATGAGCATGGCGTCTGTACGGTAGGAAATCCGAATGATCCCTTTACCGCAGCAGGCGGTCACTGGAACCCTACCCATCAGCCACACGGCAACCACGTAGGCGACTTCCCTGTGCTGTTTTCCAATGACGGCTATGCACGAATGACTTTTTTCACAAACAAAATCAGTGCAGCAGATGTGGTCGGCAGAACCGTGATCATCCATCAAAGTCCCGATGACTTTCATTCGCAGCCGGCAGGAAATAGCGGAAAACGACTGGCATGCGGATTGATCTACGCTGGCTAACGCTTCATTCGAACAGGAAAAGGGGGCAGCCCTGTAAGCTGCCCCCTCCCATTATTTCAGCTATCGACGTAATGTCGACAAATCAAATGCTGGCACAAGCCCTTCCTCAGCTGCACGACCGAGCAACGCCTCGACAGCTGCATAACCATCGTTACCCAAATTTCTCGTAAACTCATTCACGTACAAGTTAATATGCGCTTTCGCTACCTCCTGGGACAGCTCTTGGGCATGGGACATGACATATTCTTGTGATGCGGTTGGATTCGCCCATGCATGTTCGACAGAGGAGCGCGTCCAATTGGTCAGAGCCTCAATGTCCATTGATTTTTTCGCGATGATGGCACCCAACGGAATCGGCAGACTGGTATCAGACTCCCACCAGTTGCCCAAGTCCGTCATGAGAGATAGTCCGTAGTTTTGATACGTGAAACGCGCTTCATGGATCACGAGTCCCGCATCGATCTTGCCGTCTCGTACAGCAGGCATAATCTCATGAAACGGCATGACGACGATCTCGCCAACACCACCTGGGACATTTTGTGCAGCCCAGAGCCGGAAAAGTAAATAAGCTGTGGAGCGCTCACTCGGGACCGCTACACGTTTGTTGGACAGGCGTGCTGGATCGTTCGCACTCTCGCCAGAATTACCTTGGGTCAAAACGAGTGGCCCGCATCCTCTGCCCAGTGCACCGCCGCAAGGGAGCAACGAGTAGTTGTCCATCACCCAAGGCAATGCCGCATAGGAGATTTTCATTACTTCAGGGCCTTCCCCCTGTGCAGCAAGCGTATTTGTAATATCGATATCTGCGTACATAATATCGAGCTTCGGCGCTCCCGGAATCAAATCATGTGCCCAAGCATGAAAAACAAAAGTGTCATTCGGACATGGAGAAAACGCAATTTTCATGATAGTACCTCCCGTAGTACAGAGCTTCCCTTTTCCAGAGATTCCAACGCATCCTTTATCCGCCAAGCGGATTTATCCCGCGGTCCAATTGCATTCGATACCGTGCGAATTTCCAGAACAGGTCGTCTGGCAGCCTGGGCAGCAGTCGCAACGCCATACCCCTCCATCGCTTCTGCTAGCGCATCTGGCATCCGCTGTGCCAAAGCCGCGGCTGTTTCTGCTGTGCCCGTCACGGTCGATAGTGTAAGTACAATGCCTTTTTTGGCGGCCAAGCCTGCTGCCCTCATTGCTTCCGTTGCCCGCTCGACCAATTCCTGATCGACACTTACCCGAGCTGATCCAAATCCGAGCTCGTCCACACTGCAAAAGCCCTCAGGCGTTTCTGCCCCCAAATCCGCACAAATAATCTCTGTCGCGACAACGAGCGACCCAATCTCTGCTTGTCCCACGAATCCGCCGCATATTCCTGCACAAATGACCAGATCGTAGTCCGTGCAAGCAAGCGCTCTGGCTGTACTCGCTGCGGCTGCTGCTGGCCCTACTCCCCCAGCGATGACTGTGAAACGCTTATCTCCTTGTATGCCGCGCATAACCGCATCCCGTTCTGCGTCAACAGAGGTCACGACCAGAATGCTTCTATATTGTTGTGACAAAATCATTTGCCCTGGCTCCTTTCAACCGCTTTCCCTCTTCCACGTTATCGCTACTTTTCGTTCGTGTAAAGCCGTTTAAAGAGTTTGTCAAAAGACAGGGAAATTATTACAATGAAACCTGTTGTGCATTTTCGTTAGATGAGAGGTGACCGCTCATGCTTCATCCACAGAATCCGAACACCCATTCCGACTGGCTCGCCCCCCACTCTCTGGCCTGGTACGCTCAGCTGGGCGAAATGACTGGTGAATACGTATACCCGTGGCGCTCTACCATTACGGAACCAAATGGCGAGTCGCTTTTTATGGAACAAATTAGTCGTATGGTTCCGAATCAATCCGTTCTCGATATTGGCTGCGGGCACGGCGCATTCACACTGCACTGGAGCCGTTCTGCCAAAGAAATTGTCGGTTTAGATGTGACAGAAAACTTTGTGCAAAAGGTCTGTACGCAAACACCCGAAAACGTCTCCTTCGTTGTCACCAATACGAAATATACCCTCCCCTTCCATGACGATACGTTCGACTGCGCCTACAATCGCAAGGGACCTACCTCCGCCTATCCAGATATAGCACGGGTCGTCAAAAGAGGAGGCTCATTCATCGGATTACATCCGGGCGACCAGTTGTCCGCCGAGTTATTCGAATGGTTTCCTCATTTATTTGGTTCACGTCCAACTGACACTCCGATCCTGCAAAATCTACAGGAGAGACTCAGACAAGCTGCTTTCCAGCGAGTAGATATTCAGACGGTGATCGCCACCGAGTATTTTCAGACCCCGCTCGATGTCATTCGCATGCGTTGCTTCGGGCAAAGTCCCACTATTCTCACGTCCGTCATCGAACAACACATGGAGAGTGTAATGCCGATTTTTGACCACTATGCGACTTCTGACGGTCTGCCAACTACGCATATGTATTACCTCGTTCGCGCGATTGTTTGATTCGTCCTGTTGAAAAACCTCCAGCCGCATTTGGCCAGAGGTCGTCATTACGCTTATCCTTTTAGCAAATAGCTGTTGCCATCTTCATCCTGAAAAGTCGCATAGGTCCCCCACTGCATCTTGTTCAGTTCTCCTTGAAAAACAACACCGTTCGCGCGCATTGTTTCGTACGTCTTTTCAATTTCTGTACATTCAAAAACGATCGAGGCCTTTTGTTCCTGCCAGTTGCTCATCATACTTTTCGGATAGAGTACCAAGGCAGTCTGGGCACCTGCTGGTCCTACCTCCAGCCAACTGCTGTTTGGTCCCATCGGGTGCTCTTGCTTGACTTCAAATCCAACCTTTTCTGTCCAGAACACTTTTGCGCGTTGCTGATCTTCTACGTAAACAGCTACCGTTGCCATTTTGGTAATCATAATATCCTCCCTTACATGCTTGTACCTTGCCACATCCCCATTGTAACCGAAAGAAATCCAGTTTATTGCAATTAGAAATCCAAACGCAAGTATAAGCTCCTCCCTTTCAATGCATCATGTTAAGGTAAAAACAAGTCGCAGGAGGAATGAAGAGTGAGTAAAGATTTTTATTCAGCCTTACAAAACAGAAGAACGTACTATGGGATCAGCAAGGAAAATGTTGTATCTGATGAGCGCATTAAAGAAATCGTGCAGGAAGCAGTAAAGTACTCACCATCCGCATTCAACTCCCAAAGCGCTCGCGTTGTAGTTCTCTTGGGTGCAGAGCACGATAAGCTGTGGAACATTACCAAGGAAACGCTGCGTAAAATCGTTCCCGCTGAACATTTCGGCTCGACCGAAGAAAAAATGAATGCCTTCGGTAGCGGCTACGGCACCGTACTTTTCTTTGAAGACCAGAGCGTCGTCGAGAATCTGATGCAGCAATTCGAAGCATACAAAGATAATTTTCCGATTTGGTCCGAGCAATCTTCTGGAATGCTTCAGTTTGTTGTGTGGACTGCATTGGAAATCGAGGGCTTCGGTGCTTCCTTGCAGCATTACAATCCACTCATCGATGAAGAAGTCCAACAAACGTGGCAGCTCCCTAGCACATGGAAGCTGAGAGCACAAATGCCTTTTGGCAAACCAACCGCCCAACCAGGTGAAAAACAATTCCAACCTTTGGATGAGAGAGTGAAGTTCTTTTCCTAAGTAACATTTTGCTCCGTGTTCGTAATGGACGGCTCAGAGATTTCGTACTCGGGCCGTCCTTTCGTGTATTGAGCGATTGCTTTCCGCTTTCATCTGTGATACTATTACCTTAAACAAAAGATTCTTATTTAAAGCGTTCACATATTGTAAAGGGTTTACACTTATGTTTGAACCTTTTACAATGTGTGAATTTTATTTTATATAAATAAAAGTTACATATTCATTTTATTTTGTTGGAGGTAACACCCATGCAAACAGGTACAGTTAAATGGTTCAACGCAGAAAAAGGTTATGGCTTCATCGCAGTTGAAGGCGGAAACGATGTATTCGTTCACTTCAGCGCAATCCAAGGCGACGGTTTCAAAACCCTCGAAGAAGGCCAACGCGTAGAATTCAACGTAGTTGAAGGCAACCGTGGTCCACAAGCTGAGAACGTAGTAAAACTGTAAATTACACATAAAGCTGCCCTTGCGAATAACAAGGGTGGCTTTTTTTTCCAGCACTTTTTCCTCACATAATTCGTTCTTTGTTCCTAAAGGGCAGTTGACATTAGTCATGCCTCCCCATATAATCTCTTTATAATGCAGAGTAAAGCAACGGCGCTTTCTAGCATAAAATATTCAGAATGTACACAATGGAATAAACGCGACACGTATTTTCCGTTTATTTTTAGCGAGCTATGAAAGCGGTTCCAGTTGGCTGTTATTACCATTACCTGTAAACAAGTTCATACAAGTAAGCAAAGGCGCTTAGGGTATATCTCATTTATTTAATGAGATCCTAAGTGCTTTTATTGTTTACATCCGCAAAAAAGGTGGGATATCCATGGAGCACATTGGAAGCGTCATTATTTACATCATCATGTTATGTGCAGTGATTGGTGCCATTGCCGCGATCCGCAACAGCGATGAAGGTCTCGGTAAGGAGTTCATGGAAGGGATTCACTCAACAGGTTACATCTTCGTTCCTGCTGCCGGTATTATGGCGTCCCTCCCGTACATCTCTTGGTTCGTAGAAAAAGCGGTATCACCCATCTTCAACAAAATTGGAGCAGATCCTGCGATTGCGGCAACTGCGATTCTCGCATCTGACATGGGTGGCTATCAGTTGGCAAACCTCCTGAAGACCTCCACGGAAGGTTGGATTATGGCGATGATCGTCGGTCTGATGGCCGGTGCTACAATCGTGTTCTCCATCCCAATGGGACTTGCTATGTTGGACAAGCGCGACCATAAATACATGGCGCTTGGCGTAATGTCCGGTATTTTGACAGTTCCGATTGGTGCTTTTATCTCCAGCGCCATTCTTGTTTTGACAAATGCAGAAGTTCGCAATGAAATCTCGACGAACGCTGAATCTACTTACGCTTTTGCTATTGGTTTTGGTCAGGTACTTTTGAACCTTTCACCGATTTTGTTCTTCGTATTAGCGATTGCTGCAGGTCTTCGCTTCTTGCCAGACTTGATGATTAAAGGCTTCATGATTTTCGGAAAGACAATGGATGCAGCTATCAAGCTCGTACTCGTATTCTCGATCGTGCAACACTTTACTGGCATCTTCACAAAGATTTTCGGAGCATGGGGCTTCGATCCGATCATCGCCGATCCAACTGACCAATACCGTGCGTTGGAGACCGCTGGTTACATCGGTATCATGCTCGCAGGTGCGTTCCCAATGGTATACATGCTGCGTAAATATGCGGCGAAGCCACTCGAAGTATTGGGTAATAAGCTGGGAATGAGCCCTTCTGGTAGTGCAGGCTTGCTCGCAACGAGCGCGAACATCCTGGCGATGTTCCGTCTCATTCGTTCCATGCCACCAAAAGACAAGGTTATCAACATTTCCTTCGGGGTTTGTTCAGCTTTCTTGCTGGGTGACCACTTGTCCTTCTCTGCTAACTTCCAACCAAACATTATCTTGCCGGTCATGATCGGTAAATTGGGAGCAGGTATTATCGGGATTGCTTTTGCTTACTGGCTCTCCGTTCCGAAAGCACTTGAACTGGAAAAACAAGATCGTGCTGCGGGAATTATCGGTCCAGATGAGTACTTGGATAATCACAGCGCTCAAGCTGAGGTTGCAGCAACCAAACAATAAAAGCAAAAGAGCGGTCCTTCGTGGGCCGCTCTTTTTTCCTTTACACAACTTTTTGGTTCATCTCCCAAATTTCCAATGCAGGTACCGTCTTTTTTGAGCACCCCTCCATTGTTAATTCACGCGCTTCTTTTGACCACAAAAAAGGATAAATAGCAAACATTTCATCGCTTTTTAGCTTGGAAACGTCCTTCTCCCAATCCTTCCAGAAAAATGTCGCATAAAACGTATGGATATCCCCCGTCATTGCCCAGTGCAAAAAGTCGGTATAGCCAATTTCAAGATCCTCCCACGCAAGACTGTCCGGAGCGAAATACCATATACCGCCTACCGACTCCGGAAACATTCCACCATTGATCGCAAAGAATCCCCCTATGACATCGTCTGCTACCAACAGCATCTGATTCATGGCACATTGCTGATTCCAAGAAGTGATGGAACGAGGGAAATGAGGATGACCAGACCCTAGAATCCGTAGCCATCCTTGGTGAATCAGAATCCCGCCTGTTTCAAAAGCAACAGCACCTAGTGTTGACCTCGTCGTTACTTGTAAATCAACGAGCTGTTTTTTCCCTTTCTCCCGTTCAGACGGCAGAAGAGTAATCTTCCGGTCTGATGCTGACTGCCATTTCTTTATCTCTTCCATCGCTGAATCCTCTTCGCAGTACAATTCCTCGAAGCTTTTCATTTCAGCCTCCACTCCAAAGTTATTTGCGCGACTCCCACAAGATGACGCTCACTTCGACCAGGCAGATGATAGCGCCGCCCGAAGGAAGGGAAGATGTGAAGCGTAGGAATGATCAGGATCAGCGCCCCGACGTCTATTATCTGATTGTCTCTCATAGTCTGTATATGTAACATCACATTAGCTCGCCAAGACGAATCCTCAAATTCTACCCTTGATGAGCAGCCTGTGGAGAGCAGCACAGATCTCCTTTGCCCGATTCAAGTGAAGATTTCAGGCTCCCCAATACATGAGACCAAGCCATTTCATGCCAGCCCCGAGCCTTTTCCCACTCCTCTCCCTCTTTCCAACCGAAATGCTCGACCAATACTTGCGTTTTCCCCTCTGCTTCAGACAAGGTGACAAGCACGTAAGTCAAGGCATCCTCGTGATTCATGGTATCTGCGAATTCATCCGGTCCCTTCCATGTAAAACCCAAGCGCTCCTTCGGTTCAAAATGGGTAATGATGCACCCTTTCGTCCCCATCTGGTCGCGATTGGCTGGATTGAAGTACAATTCGTATGCTCCGCCCAGATACGGCTCAATCGTTGCATCAGGCGCAAACCACTGAACAAGCCGTTCCTTTCGTGTCCACGCCCACCAAACCAGCTCTATAGATGATGATACTTCTATCTCCTTTTTCAAGAAACCCATTATCCTTCCCCCCAACTATTTTCCTAACAGTTTGAAAATAGCAATTTCTGTATGACCAGTCAATACAGAACACTCGCTATCCCCACTTTCACGCCTGAACGAGATTTCAAGCGTATAAATGAGTCTGAACAAGTCTGAATCGAATATTTTTTACTAAAAAGTGTAATTGTGCAGTAATCGCATAAGAATGAATGCTATAATAACTAAGTAAGTAAAAAATTTCACAATGGGGAGAGGAACGATGGAACAACCACTTGCAAAATCGACTCATCAGAAATTACCCATTGGAAAATTGCTCAAGAGGGTCTTCGGTATCCTGATTGGTGCTTCCCTGTTCTCAGTAGCACTCGAGATTTTTCTCGTACCGAACAATATTATCGACGGTGGAATCGTAGGTATCTCGATTATTACCTCGCACCTGTCTGGGTTGCCTCTTGGTGTTTTCCTTTTCGTGCTTAACTTGCCCTTCTTAATTATAGGGTACAAGCAAATCGGAAAAACGTTTGCACTCTCGACCCTCTTTGGGGTTACGATCATGTCAATTGGTACGACACTCCTTCACCCTGTCCCAGGGCTAACGGATGATCCCCTGCTTGCGGCTGTATTTGGGGGCATACTTCTCGGAATTGGCGTGGGACTTGTTCTTCGCTATGGAGGCTCTCTGGACGGTACAGAGATCGTCGCTGTACTGCTTAACAAGAAATCTCCGTTCTCCGTTGGTGAGATCGTAATGTTCATGAACTTATTCATTT
Source organism: Brevibacillus sp. MS2.2 (assembly GCF_013284345.1). Lineage (NCBI taxonomy): Bacteria > Bacillati > Bacillota > Bacilli > Caryophanales > Paenibacillaceae > Brevibacillus > Brevibacillus sp. MS2.2. Next base: position 31,044 of record NZ_JABSUZ010000030.1, on the reverse strand, counting down.
TGAGCAGTGCCGGATTTGTATTCGGTTGGGATCGCGCGATGTACTCGCTGATCGCCTACTACATTGCATTCAAAATGATCGATCTGACCATCGAAGGCTTCCAGGAGTCTAAAGCGGTATGGATCATTAGCGACAATCACAAGGATTTGGGAGATGCGATTGTTGCTCGTCTGGGCCGTGGCGTTACCTATTTGAATGGGGAAGGCGGCTATACCGGAGATGACAAGAAAGTAATTTTCTGCATCATTACACGATTGGAAGAAGCCAAGCTGAAGCTGATCGTGGAAGAAGTAGACGAGAATGCCTTCTTGGCTGTCGGCAATATTCACGATGTGCGCGGCGGGCAGTTTAAGAAGAAAGCGATTCATTAAAGGGAAAAAAATGTACCCTATAGAGTGGACGTTTGGGAACGTCGGTCTATAGGGTATTTTTGTTGCAGTGACCATTGCTCTTTATTTCTTGTCAGCGGGTGGGACAATTCCAAAACACAAAAAAACCCCAGACGAGATTGTGGCTCGAATGGGGTAAGAAAACTCCAGCTACTCAATTGGCTTCCATATCACTATATGTTCAACTAACTTATCACCTGATTCATTTGGTAATGAAAAGAAGAATGTAATACCGTTCAGATTGTATTCATTACCTATTGGATCATATTCCAATTCTTCTCCCACTATTCCTTTTAGATCAGTTAAAGTAGAGCCCAAACCTATCTGATTTAAAAATTGCCCCTGAAATCTACCAAATACTGAAATTGTAGATAATTTCCCGGATTTTTTCTCAATAAAAAACTCCATGTCATTTAATTTCATTTGTAGGACTTCTGGAGAATCCGTTATAGAATACGGGGATTGTATATTTTGAAGTAACTCATTCTTGGTGCATCCTAAAAAAAACTCTCCAACACGTTCTCCAGGTACAATCTCCCTATTTACGTAAGAATTCATAACAATCATCCTCTTTACAATTAGTCTATTGGTATGCTAATAGTCTTAAGAATTGATGAATAGAAATGGGGGCTGTTATTCGCATTATCATAACTATTTCTCCATTCTGCCATTGATCCAAAAGCTTGCTGTGCCGCTACCGTTGGGAAAACAGACACGTGTCCATCATCACTATCAATGACAGCACGGAATATACCTGTTCCGTTGATAGCCTCTTGTGTCGATACCCATCCTGGTAACATTACATTTGTAGACCATGATAATGCTTCATCATTTCTACCTTTTCGTGTTAAAACTCCTTTTCTTAATTTCATAACATTTTTATGCTCTGCGGTTAAGCTTTGAGCATCTAAAGTATTTGATCTTCTAAAAACAAAAGTCGCATCAATATCATCCGAGCCAACTAATTTCTTCATAATTGATTTACTTAATTTTTTTCCAAGACTTTTGGCATTTGGAATTAAATCAGCAACTGCTTCCGCAACATCATTTCTCAAGCCTTCTCTAATTTGATTTGCTCTCTCAATAAAATAGGCCTTTCTTAGATCAGTAGCCGCTTTTTGAATATTAGCTTGTAAGCCTGTATTACCTTTAGCATTGTTCCAATCTCTGGTCAGTTGCCTGATCTTTAACTGCTCACTTCTAGGCAGCTGATTATCAATTTCTTCTACCCAATGCCCACTAGGATCAACAAACCTCAGCGGATTATTATGCACATACGTATACCGGTTCATGGAAAGCGGATTATCCACCTTCCCCTTATACGCATCCTCCGAAATAAACCGCCCAACACTCGGATCATAGTACCTAGCGCGTAGATAATAGAGGCCTGTTTCCGCGTCGTACATCTCTCCCGTATACGCAAACGGATTTGCCATGGACTCTGACTTCGCAACAATATTGCCCCAAATATCGTACTCGTAGGTGTTGAGTGCTTGTCCGTTTTTATCTACGATCTTTTTGACATTGCCCAGACTGTCACCAAGGTAATAGCCGCCTTGCTGCCCACCGCTATGGAGCTTGCGGAACAAAATGCCGTTGCCCCAGATGTTTTGGGCTTTCACGTTACCGTTTTGATCTAATTCTTCAATCACATACCCATTTACGTAAACATATTTCGTAGCATCCCCATTGGATTCCTTCACAGCACGTAATCCATCCGGATTGTACGCAAAAGAACCGCTGTCCCCATTCTGTTTCGAATAGGTTTTCAAGCGGTTCAATCCATCATAGGTAAATGTATAGCTGTCTTTTGTATGTGGCTCGGTGCCCTCCACATGTTCCCGATTGCCTCTCGTGTCGTAACGATAGGTGCGCTCGCCCTGCGGATTCGACTCTGTCGCAATTCGATCAATCTGATCGTAGGCATAGCGATAGGTCTTTCCGTTTTGCTGAATCTCGATTTTGTTGCCAAATGCATCATAGCGTAATTGTTCCGACCACAAAGAAGCACCATTTTGCGTATGCCCTGTCGTGACGGCTTCCCCAAAAGAGTTGTATTCTTTCCGAGCCTCTACGCCATTCGGATAGCGAACCGTCTCCGTGTCACCCGAGGAGCTGCGTGTGTATTGATAGGTGATCAGCCCTGAGAGCGTACTGTCCACGCTCTTGATTCTGCCTTCATAATCGTAGGAATAGTTGACTCTCGTGCCATCTGGATATGTCAGGTAATCCATGGCACTATCGTCGTTTTCGTAGCCAATCGTGTAGTTGCGGTTAAACGCTGTCTGGTTTTTCAAGCGGCCAAAAGCATCGTAGCTGTATCCGATTTCCTGCCCATCACTATTGGACTGTTTGGTAACCTGGCGTGTAATGGGATCATACTGGTTTGTACGCGTATAAACAGTGGTACCATCCGGTCTGTATACGCGCAGCTCGGCTACTTCATAAAACGGCGTGTAGGTGTAATGGTGAACATTCCCTGCTTTATCCGTGACCGAGTCTATCTCACCGTTCAACTGATAGCGTATGCTCTCACTCTGATTTCCCTGTACATCGGCTTCCCCCAATTTCCAAGAGAGATTATTATAGGCATACTGTCTGGTCTCTATGCCATTTTCCGTTACCTTGACGAGGTTACCTTGAGGGTCGTAATCGTAACGATACTCTTGGCTCAGTGGATCATTCAAATACAGAAGGTTTCCAGAAACATCATACAAATAGTTCCAATAACGGACTTCACCATCGTAGCCATAGACCTCTTTCGCAGAGAGTCTGCCCCATCCGTCATAGTCATACTCGATACGTCTTGTTTGACTGAGGTCCTTTGCCTGCTCTACTTGTACATAACCGAATGGATCAAGTAACTGTACCTTTTGCAGACCATTCGGGTACTGTACGACAGCAGCTCCTTGCGGCAGATAGCTGTTGTCTGTTACGGCTGTGTTCGCATAGGAATGAGTCGTTGCTTCTCCCTGTGAATTCGTAACAGATTTCAGGCTTCCGTCCGTATAGTAGTCATATTCAAGCTTGCGTTCTTCCATCCCATTCGGGGTAGTGAAGCGAACATGTCTGCCGTCAAACAGGCCACTGCTATACTCGTTGGCAACCAGCGTTCTTGTGCCACTGTTAGTCACTTCTTCTTGAAACTCCACATCGCCGTGAACAGTATAATACGTTACCTGTTTCAATCCATTTGGGTCTGCTTCTCCATTCGTAAATACTTCTTTGGTCACACTACGCGAAGCATCATCGAAGGTGTACGTAATGTTTTTCTTCTCCCCCTCGCGATCAAAAACTTCTTCGTTAAGGCGATCTAAATGGTCATAGTAGTAGTTTACGGTGCTGCCATCACTGAAAGTTTGTTCCTCTAGCAAATCGAGGCCATTCACATAATCATAGTAGAAAACAAGATCGGTCTTCTGATTGCCCAAATCAACCTCTTTGATAGCCTTTTCGATCACATGTCCATAATTGTCGTACTGATCAAATGTTGTCTCCAAATAGCTATCCGCTATCGCAGGATCGGTCGTAGAGGTAGTCTCTTCTATTTTCGATACCTGTTCATCTGTGTTGTACTCGAAATTACGTACAACGGTATCTGTTCGTTCACCCGTACTGGTTGGATACGTTCGTTCTTCGGTTTCCTGATCAATCAGCATATCAGCATTGAAGGTGAACGAGTTGGTCTGTATCAACGTGTTGTCACTTGATTTCTTGGTAACTTTTTCAACAGGACGATATACTTGATCTTCTCCCCATACGGTAAAAAACTCGTAATTCCATTTCGTCACAATACCGCTGGCGTCGACATGCTCAGTGATCTCCCCGAAGTCGTTATAGCGGAACTTCGAGATATTTGCATAATTGGGTAAAATCTCTTCGGTCGCAGAATCAATCTGTAACGAACCGTCAGAATCTACTTGTGGGTCCATCAAGAACTCACGAACCGTCTCGTTGGGGACACCATCCATGAAACTGAATTGATAGAGCTGCTTCTTATCCTGGTAGGCATAGGTTGTATACTGAACAGGATTGTATTTGTAGGTTGTGTTTCCGTCGCTGATTTGCAAATCAGGGTTGTCCCGCAGCGTTCTGGTTCGAACCCGTTTCAATAGGTGGTTCCCACTATCATCAGTGTAGAAGGTTTGCTCGACTCCGTGTGCATAGGAATCGTATTCAATCGTGGAAACCATATCACCGAAACGCTCATCTGCGTCGATCAATCGATGGAACGACCAAGTTCTTGGCTTCTTCCAAATTTCCCACGTTTTTTGCCCCGCACCGTTTACCATGCTATATTCCAGGCTGTACATGATTTCTTCTTCTGTCTTCCCGTGCGGAACGTAACTGAAATCAACCATGCTTACCGGATGGTAGCTGACATAGGACAAAATATTGTCATCCTGGTAAAGTCGAACAACACCACGGCTTTGTGTCAATTTATCTTCTTGGTAGATGGAATAGTAATAGGTCATCGTTAACCCATTAATTGGATAATGAACCGATCGCAGCAGCATGTAATCCAAATTTTTGCTGCGATTTTCGTTATCCTGGTCCAAGTAATCATCCGATTCAAAAGAGAAGGAATCGTCTCGATTGAACGTATAATCGCTAATGAGGTTAAATTCCGCCTCCCTCATTTCATACTCATAAGTTGCCATGACTTCATTGTTTTGTTCAACGGAAACCAGTTCCGCAGATGAGCTGCGCTCAGGATTCGTATCGTTGCTGTACACGACATCATAGTCAATCCTTTTGATTGGCTCATCCTGATCTTTATCCGTTTCATCTCTGTACAGCTTCAGGTTTTTAATTCCGCCTGCTGTGTCACGCTCCATAACGACAAAGCGACCATAGGTATCCTCGATTTCGACGACAGAGTCATTTTGTTCATCCATGTGATATCGGATCGTATCGCCAAATGGGTTGCGTTTGGTGACCAACAGCTCACTGCCAGATCGCTCAAACGTATAACGAAATCCATTGACAATTAATTCCACATCCCGCCCCTCAGCTTGTTCGGAAAAGGAGATTCCCTCATAGGGATAATTCACCCATTCATTCCCTTCCCGGATGAGAGTTGTACCGTCCTCCAGTTGGAAAACATAGCGAGATACGTTTCTCCCTGCTTCATCGTCCTGAACGGCTAAACGGTATTGCGTTTTCTCCTCCCCATTTTCCGTAAAGAAACTGACTTCTTCTGTCGTAATCTCGTCATAATATTCAAACGTCGGAATGTTGAATGTCCACCCTGTTGCAAAGGGAATAAACTCGTTTTTAAACAGCTTGGTTTCCCTGCGATTTTCCCAAACCTCATTCCTACTGTCGTATTTCAATACAGGTTCTCTCGTTTTGCTGTCCAATTGGTTGTACATCCGTTGAATGACCAGATCCATTCCGTTCTTCCCTGACAAAGCCAGGTCTGTCTCAACCAGATTTGCAGCACGATAAAACTCGTCTACGGGTTTGCCCGTGTACGTTTTCGTGTAATACTGCGCCATTTGCCCCACTGAGTATTGGACGTCTTCAGCCGCGAGCGCGAGTGCCATCGATTGCTTACTCAATTCAGCTACTTCTTGTTTTTTCTCCAAAGTAAAAATATCAGGAACGTGGGTCATTAATTGTTCCCGTTGACTATTCGATACACTTTTCAGCAAATCTTGAACCACTTTATCGTTCCAAGTATTTTGCTCTACCTTTTCCTTGTTGCTCAACAGCTTTCTCAGTTTTGGGTAGAAGTAAGAGGCAATCTGAATCGATTTGCGATCAAGATTTTTATTCATCTCGATTACTGTCTCAACAGAGAAAGGGTCCCAAGACAGAGCCTTCATCTCTGCTTGAGTCAACACGGGCACTTGAGCAGGGTCAGCTTCATCTGCGCTTTTGGCTGGGACGTTATTGATTTTCTCAATGACCCATTCTTTTGTATCCTTCTTTGCCGACTTATTGGTTGGTGCCCCATATGTCATACTTGGAAAAACCGCAGTCGCGACCAAAGCCGCTGTTACAAATGACATCAGCCATTTTTGTAGCCTCATGTTCGTTATCCCTCCCTTAATTCACTCTTGTTTTTGTTAACACGTTCCCGTTTTCATCGTAGGTAATCTCGATGATCAAAGACCCGTTTTCGTAAATGTGCGTCAGTTGATTCCGGTTATTGTAGATGTATTGGGATGACCCGTTGCTTGCTTTATCGATAAAATCAAACTGAAACGGATTGCTCACAAGACTGGCAGTCGCACCGACGACTTTCGCAGGATTAATGGTTACGGTTGCGTTCGATACGTCATTGACGTTCGCATGATTGGTTGCCTTGCCTGTAAATGCGATCAAAATTTGCGTGTTACTTACCCTCGTAACTTGAATCCCTAAGCCAGGGGGTAAATTATTCACGCTTACCCCAGTAGACATGTTTTGAACGAATGTTCCGTTAGTAAGAGTGACAATCTGTGTGGCTGTGATGGTTCCATCATTGATCGAGCTTTCCTGAATAACCGATGTGTCTACAGTAATCGTTGGGATCGCTGGTGAATCCAAGCTCGCACTCAGCCTGACAAAAGAGAAATCATCACTGTATGCCCAAAGCACAACATAGACAGGTTCTCCGGCTGTTACATTCATCTGGATCTCAGAAAACAGCGACTCTCCGTTGTCATCATTCGTTGCAAGCTGATTGGACAAATTCTCGTCCGCATACAGTTCGAGAACGGTATCCACAACCATATCCCCGCCACCAAAAGGACCCGTGGAGAATTTTACATTTCCCGAGACTTGCGGAGTAAATTTGTACACATTTCTGGAGACGCCCTCTAACGTAACGTCCAGTGGTTTGTTCGTCGTCAGTTCAGGATAAGAAAGCGGATCGAGATCAGCCTGAATTCTTGCATGAACATTTTCACCAAATGCACCCAGCTTGACATAATACGGTTGGCCACCAACCAAAAATTGCGTGACTTCCGAGAAGCGTGTCAGATCGGAAGCATCATCATTATTGGCAAGCAAATTCGTAAGACCCGAATCGGAATACAGTTCGATCACTGTGTCGTTTTCGGGCCCAACATCACCGTATGGTCTTGTATAAATCCGATAGATTCCGTCTGTTGTCGGTGTCAATTGAAAAACCTGCTCGACACCTTCGAGAAGACTGACATCATATGGCTGAAACAGATACAACTGATCTTCCGCCAAACGAAGTTGATACGATTCGTCTGCTGTAAAGCCAAACCCATAGACGACGGGGTAATACCTACTCCCCGCAGTTGCCTGGAACGTGCAAATTTCCTCTTCACCCGTACCATTGGCACTGCTTGCTACTACCTCCCCCAGCTCGTCAAGAACATAAATGTCGTAATCCATAGCAGCAGGTACTTGCAGGCTAACCGTTATCGCAGAAATTTTCTTCGCCTCAAACATATAAAAGTCTTGATCATCTGCGTATGACAAATAGCTTGTGAGTGAATTTCCGATGCTGACTGGGGATGCCTGCGAAATGTCGTCATTCGGCTCATAATGATCGGCCAATGATCGTGTTGCGACGCTTTTCACAGCCAAGGCTTTCACGGTCGGAGGTGTTAATTGTTCCCGTGCCACTTTCAGTTCCGCTTTGTACTTTTCGAGCAGTTCATGCGCCCCGTTTTCTGCTGCTCTTTTGTCCTTCATTCTTGCGAAAAGCTCATTTCTGTCCCGATTCAGCTTTTTGGCCACTTCGTGGTCCTTGTTTTTCACAGAAAGCTTCATGAGCAGATCCCATTCATTTTGATAACGAACCAGTTCATGATCGAATTGCTGGATAGAACGATCTTCCGCCGCCATTGGCAAAGCCTTTTTGATCAACTTGCTGCTTCCTTCGGCAATTGCTGAAATGGGCTGCAGCATGAGACAACAAATCAGGAAAAAAATGAGATGCTTCCTTTTCATAGAATTCTGTACCCCTTTCTTTTGGTTTTTGATTAAACGAAAAAACGAACCATCACACGCAAACAGCCACCCGGCGATTACCAGATGGCTGCTGACTTGCTTCGTATTCATATTTTTCGTTTGACTCTAGTGTAGACTGAATGGGACCTTCCCTTGCGAAATGAACGCTAGTGTTCCATTGTGTAAAGAAATGTCTTCCAATTGTTCCCACAGCCTTTAAAATAGAGTACGCTATTCGTATGTTGGCCTGCGATACGATACAATTTTATGCCAAAAGGAGGCTTCTCCCGTGAACCACACTTTTTCGATAGAACGAGTTCCTTTTGACCAAAAGCACGTTCTGGGGCAATTGTTAGAGCTGTATACATATGACTTCACTGAGTTTGAACCTTTTGAAGTCGATGAAAACGGCTTGTTTGGCTATGACTACTTTGAAGAGTACTGGATCGAACCTGAGCGTCATCCCTTTTTCATCAAAGTCAATGGCAAGCTCGCAGGGTTTGTCCTTGTTCGCATACTCCCCAATACCGATTCAACGACCCACCCGCTTTACTCCATTGCTGAATTTTTTATCATGAAGCGCTACCGTCGACTGGGCATCGGAAAAGCGGCCTCCCATCAAATCTTCAAAATGTTCCCGGGTGCCTGGGAAGTCTTTCAATTGGAAAACAACGTGCCTGCCATCGGCTTTTGGCGTGCCAGCATCCGCGATTACACAGCCAATCACTATCAAGAGCGTCAAGAGGATGGCAAAGTCATACAAACGTTCATGTCTAGACCTTAACAGAAAAAAGCCAAGGGACAGCACAAATCCCTTGGCTTTTAGTAAGAAAACCAACTAGCTGATGACCGCAGGAAACGTCATCACGACAACAGTTCCGCTACCCAGCTTGCTCTCCACCGTAATCTCTCCACCGTGAGCCAAGACGAGCTGTTTGGCGATCGCCATCCCCAGCCCCGTTCCACTGGTGTTCTCTCCTGTATGCCCACCTCGGTAGTATCTTTCGAACAGATTGGCCAATGTCGTCTCATCCATGCCCGGTCCATTATCCGCAATTTTGACCATAAACTGATCGGTTGCAATCGACTGTACCTCTACGAGCAAGTGTGTACCTGCCGGGGTATATTTGATCGCGTTTGTCAAAATGTTGACGATGATGCGGCGAAACCAGATTGGATCGACCTCGGCCCTTAACGATTGGACATTCGCCAAAAATTCGATGTCATGCAAGGACGAGCTCGGATCGTTCACCATATCCACCACAATCCTGCGAATGCTTTCTACGATCGCGACAGGTTGCTTGACCATCGGCAAAGCTTGGTTCTTGAGTCGATAGGTCAAATTCAAATCTTCAATCAGTCCGTTCATGTAGTCTGACTTTTCCCGTATCGTTTTCCCAAATTCGCTGACTTCTTTTCTGTCCCACTCATATTGTTCGGACTCCAAAAAGGTAGCATAACCGTAAATCGAGCTCAGCGGTGTCTTGAGATCATGGGAGAGCCCGGTAATCCATTCCTCTCGCGTCTGCTCGATCTCTTGCTGAAGCTTTTCATTGGAACGCAAGGTTTCACTCAGATGCCGGAGAGCGTCAAACACATCCTTGAACACACGAAATGACTTCTTTTCTTTCCCTCGCCAATTCCTTCCGATTGGTTTTCCTTTTTTCCCGATGGGCTCCTCATAGCGACCTTGGGCCAGTCTTTCCAGCCAATTCACCATGTGCAAGAGCGGCTTGCCTACCCGCCACGCATACCAGCTGCCTGCGAATAGAACGACCAGGATCAAAATCACACCGATCTGAAGGAACGTTTCCTTGACCATGGCATCCTCCGACGTCTCTTGGACACCAGACTGATAGTTTGGATTCGGAGTGCCCACTACGTACGTCAAGTCGCTCTTCGTGTCATATCGACTTGTGATGCGGACAGGAACATTTTTTGCTGTCTCGCCGTTCTGAAGTACTTCCGTCATGTCTAACTGGGCAGAAGCTCTCGGGTGATTCCATTGATGAATGAGTTTCCCCGTATGATCGTATACCAAGTACCATGCCTTTTCTTGGGAAAAGCTTTTGTTCAACGCATCCCATGTCTCTTTGCTGGTTCCCGTTTTTGCTGCAATCAGTCGCTTCATCATTTCTTTTTCTGGAGCGGGTGTTCCATAGAGGATGATCATATTTTCGTCAAATTGGTTTATCACCCAGTGCGTGATGTGATAGGGAGAAGCATCACGGTCTTCTACATAACTAATCCACTCTCCTGGCCCAAATTGGCTGGGAACATCAGCAGGTGTCCGATAGTTGTACAGGATTTTTCCATGCTTGTCGATAATCTGCAACCAGCCTTGATGCCTCGCCACGCTCTGCTCGATTTCCGGTTCGACGCGAACACGCTTCCCCTCGTAATCCATCTTCAATGTCAAATCGGACGCTTCCAGCCTGGACAAATCGACGGCCAACTGCTCGTTCATTATGCGCCAGCCTAACCCCAGCATCGCGATAATCAAAAACAGCAGCAAGATGAGGAGAAACCCGAACAGTTGCCGGACATATTGAAAGATCAGCTTGTTTCGCAAATTCATGACTGTCTTGCCGGACTAACCAGCTTGTAGCCCAGCCCTCTCACCGTAACCAGGAGCTTTGGCTGTCCCGGATTTTCTTCTATGCGCTGGCGCAGCTTGTGAATGTGCACCATGACTGTATTTTCATCAAACATCCCGTACTCGTCTTTCCATACATGATCGTATATTTGTTCTTTCGTAAATACCCGGTTCGGATTCTGGCAGAAAAAGACGAGCAATGAAAATACTTGCGCCGGGCAGTCCACTCGTTCTCCGTTCACGAACAGCTCGGCTGCCTCCAGATTTACTTGAAAACGGCCAAAATCAAAGCGCTTTTCTTCCTGGGCTGGAGCAGATCCCCCCAAGGTTCTGCGCAGATGAGCCTTCATCCGGGCAACGACCTCTAGTGGATGAAATGGCTTCGTTATGTAATCATCCGCTCCATAAGCGAATCCGCTTAATTTATCAAAATCCGTGCCCTTTGCCGTCAGAAAAAAGACCGGTGCCTTTGTTCGCTGGCGCACGGCTCCGCACAGCTCAAATCCATTTTTATCAGGGAGCATGACATCCAGAATCAACAAGTCGTATGTCTTCTCCTCCACGAGACGAATCGCCTCTGCTGCTGTCGTACATGTATCGATCTGGACAAAGCCTTCCTTTTTCAGCACTGTTTGAAGCATCTGCAAAATCGCTTCTTCATCATCTACCAGCAAGATTCTTGCTTCTTTCTCCATATCCGTTCCCTCCCTTGCTGTCATTCATTCTACCATGAGAACCGACGCCAACAAAAAAGATAAGGAAATGGTAAGGTAGCGTTTTAGTAGGGGAAAGGTCTGGCCATTATGATGAAGGAGAAAGGAGCGGATTTACCTATGTGGGCTATTTGCCAACACGAATTTTTTCGGCTATTTAAAAGTATTAAATCGTTAATTACCGTTGCCTTTATCGTAGGCATCTCGTACTTGGTTTCTGATCTCGTCAATCAGGCAGCAAGCTTTCTCCCACAAAAGGAGCTGGCTCAGGGACACGCGCTTGGTATCTTTGCACTCATCATGCTGTTCGGGCCCTTGTTTGTATTCAGCCTGTCTCATGATGTCATAAATCGTGAGCTAGCGGGCAGGACGATTCGCTTTCTCGTCACCCGGACTTCACGCAATCAGATCATTTTGGGGAAATTTCTCGGAGTGGCGTTCTTCTGGTTAACCTGCATGATTATTACGTTTGGCGTCGTTTTCGCCACCGTGCAAACGTTTGACGCCAAGACCTTTTACCTCTGCGTATCCCTGCTTATCTATTGCATCTCGCTGGCGCTGCTGCTCTCGCTCGTGATACCTCGCCCCAGCTACACGATGTTTTTGGGAATTGTGATCGCACTGATCTTGCCAGGTCTCGGGCTGTGGAGTACCTTCTCCAGTCACCCAGCAGCTCCATGGATTAAATATTTGACACCCTTTTCATTTATGGAAAAAGGCGGCGCCTGGACCGGCTTGATTTGGCTCTATGCAGCAGCTTTTCTAATCGCTTCTATGTACTTATTCCGACGGAGGGATTGTTAATGGCAATGATCGAGACCATACAGTTAAACAAGCGCTTTGGCAATCGAACGGTCGTGAATGATGTTAGTCTTACTGTACACAGCGGGGAGATTTTCGGATTCCTCGGTCGAAACGGCGCAGGAAAATCGACCTTTATCAATATGCTGACAGGCATTCTGATTCCGACTGCGGGCACCATTCGCATGTTTGGAGAAGATGCCCATACAGAAGGCTGGAAAAAACGAATTGGCGTACTGCCGGATTACTCCACCTTCTACGACCATTTATCTCCTGCGGAGCACCTGCACTATTTCGCTCAGGTAAAAGGCGTCACACTGACAAAAGAAGAATGCATGCGCATCCTGACAGACGTTGAGCTTGAGGAGCATGCATCCCGCAAAGCCAAAACCTTTTCCTTCGGGATGAAAAAGAAGCTGGGTATTGCCCAAGCATTAGTCGGAGACCCGGAGCTCATCTTCCTTGATGAACCTACTTCTGGCGTAGACGTCGAATCAGCCCTGCATATTCAAAATTTGCTGCGCAAGCTCCATCAACAAGGAAAAACGATCTTCATGACCTCGCACAATTTGAATGAAGTCGAGAAAATCTGTACCCGCATCGCCATCATGAAAAGCGGAAAGATCAGTTCACTCGGCACTCTCGATGAGCTGCAATCTGCCCATCAGGCATGGCGATCTGTGCATGTGCGTCACTCGGCTTTTGCTACGGAGGATTCTGGAAACCTGCGCACCTTTATTGAGTCCCTTGGGCGCAATACGATTTGGGAAGACGGACGTCTATCGATCCAGGTCGATGATGATCAAAAAGTGGCAACCCTCGTTCGTGCTCTTGTCCAGGCGCGCGTGGATATTTATGGCGTGAACGTTGAAGTCCCTTCACTCGAACGAATTTTTATGGGGGAAGAGTCTCATGATGCTTAATCTCGTTTTTGCCCTGCTCCTATCCGGGATGCTGCTTTTCAACATCTCGATAGGAAAAAGCATGACCACCGGAAGTATGTCAATCACAATTGGCCTGATTGTCCTCAATCTCATCTTCTTCATCACAAAGTACAGGAAGAGTCAGCATGAAAAAATGAAAGATCAGGTTAGTAGATACGAACGATAATCAGGCTCATGTAAATGGGGGAAGATTCGCATGGCCAGTAGGTATCTGGAATTCGCCGTTATCCTGACAGGGATTTTGCTGTTTAAAATCTTTTGGGGAAATCTTACACCGGGAGCTATCGGGATTTTAATTGGGCTAATTATTGTTACTCTCATCCTTTTCATGAGAAAACAGTACGCAAAACGCGAGGAACAAAAGAAGCAAGAAAATAGGTAGAAAAAAGCAGCTTGATTGCCACCGAAAACAGCTCGCAAGTTATGCGGCTATGGGGCAATGAGCTGCTTTTTTCTACAAGATTGCGAGAAGCTGATCCAGTCGTTCAATGACAGCGAGTGGCTGATGTTCGGAAGTAGGTTTCTTCCCTCGTGGATTGATCCAGACTGCTGAGAAGCCTGCGTCCATCGCCCCTGCTACATCTGCCTCCCACGTATCTCCGACGAACAGCACCTGCTTGCTCTCAACACCGAGTTTTTCACGAACATGTTCATATATGCGCAGATCAGGCTTATGATGCCCGATAATCTCGGAGAGAAACACCCGTTCCCGCGGAAAATACATAGACAATCCCAACCGCTCCAGCTTGATAAATGCCATATCGACAGGACCATTGGTGACAATCCCTAGTGTATGCTCTTCTGCCAACCTCGCAATAGTAGACTGGACAGTGGCATCTGGCTGGACTGCATCCATACATGCCGCTTGGTAGGCGCGTTGAAAATCGTCTACCTGCTCCGCTTCAATCTGTCGGTTGCAATCAGCCATGGCTCGCTGAAAACGCAGCCTCCTGTATTGCGTAAAATCGTAGCGTTTGGCAATAACATCGACCCACAGATCATCTCCGTGGCGCCGCAGAGCCTCAAGGAATTTCTCTTGGTCTAATTCTGCTGTAAGTGCATGGGTCGCAATCGTCTGCTGCATCCCTTTCTCCCAGCAAGCTGAAAAGTCGAAGAGAGTGTCGTCGAGATCAAATAGGATTGTCGTAAATTTGGACATGGCTGAGTTGCGTCCCCTTCCCTTTTTCTTGCTGTTTTCATTGTGCATATGACTCTGTCTTTTGTTATGATCATTGTAACGGAAAAAGGAGGTGGAAACATGTCTAATGAAAAACTGGATATTTTGATAGAGGGTATGAATGAGTTGCGTCTGATTGCTTATGCTCTTATGGATCGGCAGGACGAATTGGATGCCAAGATGGAAGCTTTGACTATGGAAGTTCACCAGTTAAAAGCCGATGTTGCGGAACTAAAGCAGGATGTCGCCATTTTGAAGCAAGATGTTGCCGAACTAAAGCAGGATGTCGCCATGTTGAAACAAGATGTTGCTGAGTTAAAGGAAGGTCAAGATCGTCATGAGCGTATCTTGGAGACATTGGCGCTGCGTGCTCTTGAATGGAATAATTTCCGCCTCGATTTCATTCGCAAAACATCCTGAAGCCTTTAGCTTTTAGGCAATTCCACAAGCAATGCCTCTTTCAACTCAACTGGCAAAGAAATAGATTGGCGTGTATTCGCATCGATCATGACCATTGTCACATCGGCGTCCGCCACTAATACATCTGCAGCGTTGTACAGCTCCTGGCGGATGACGAAGCTTTTTTCACCCACCTTGACCACTGTCGTAATCGCCGTTACCTCTTCACGCATCTTCAATTCTTTGCGGTAGTTAATGTTTATATTGACCACTACCGGCATGATGGCCCGTCGCCTCAATTCATCCAGCGTAAATCCTTGCTCCCATATCCACTCGAAACGCGCCCACTCCATGTACTCTAAATATTTGGCATTGTTCACATGTCCGATTACGTCAATATCAGTAGATCGAACCGTTAGATGATAGCGATGAGCCATCGTTCTCACTCCTTGTTTTTCTTCAGTATACCGAATTCAGGTAGATGAGTGAACATTCATTCAAAATATTCCGAATGGTCATGCTGTTCTTTCCTGAACTTTTTCCTATAATAAAAATAAACACCAGAAAGGAAGATTGGATGTTCGAACAAGAACTATTGCCGACCTTGCAAACAGCTCGCTCCCGTTATCAGGATGCACTCGTCCAATTGGATGAATCCGAGCTTGGCTGGAAGCTGGCTCCGGGCTCCAATTCCATCGGATTTTTGATTCATCACATCGCAGAAGTCGAATATCGATTCTGTATGATGTTTTTCGGAAGAGCAATCCCGTCCGGCATCACCCTCACTACAATTGGACCTGTACAGGATGAAGGAAACTTTACCGAATTGTCTGCCCTGCTTGCTTTCAAAGATGCTGCCTACCATCACTTGCTGGATTCTCTGGCTGCTCTGCCAAAAGACGCGTGGGACATCCCCTGTGAAGCACCGATTGCGACTTTGACTCCCCGTCAGGCACTCGGTCGTCTGATCTATCATATGGGCTACCACGGCGGGCAGATTGGACTTATCCGCAAATACGGAGGACCTCAATGAGTCTCATTCTGACAGGTGAGCGGCTCATCATTCGCGAATTGCTGCGCGAGGACTTACCCGACTTACTCGCCACCTACAACAGTAATCCAAAGTACAATCAGCTTCGAAACGGCACGAGCACAATAAGTCTTTCTGAACTGCAAGCCGAATATGATGCCACGATAAGCATACCTTCCGGGCATTGGCTCGCTATTACTCGTGAAGGTACAATCATCGGAGTCATCCATATCGTCCTCTCCAGCGAAAACGATTCAAAAAGCTGGATTAGTCTCTTGCTCCTGCATGCTGATTATCAGCAACAGGGCTTTGGAAAAGAAGCAGTGACACTCATGGAAGCCTACTGCATCCAACATGGCAGTCAGCATGTTCATCACGGTGTCATTGCGCATAATGAACCCGCTCTTCTTTTCTGGGGACGGCTTGGCTATGAGCAGTATCGTCAGGTGGAGGCACCAGTCGGTCGTCTGACACAACCGGTGCTGCTGGTAGCCAAGTGGCTAACCCCTACAATTTAAGGAGGTGAACTATATGAACCGTCGCCTTTTTGAAAATGATGTGCCCACCCTCCTCTCCTAGTCGGTGAGGAAGTAGTTCTCTTACTGCCTCCCGGCTACGGAATAACGCTCGAATGATTGATTCATTATTCCGGGAGGGACTTGTTATGTCACAATCACAATGGAAGCAAATGTTTTTGGGGGCTGTCTGCCTGACACTCGCCGCAGCGATCTGGGGCGGTGTTTATGTCGTCAGCAAGGTCGTGTTGGAAGTGATTCCACCGTTCACGCTATTGATTTTGCGCTTTTGCATTGCTTTAGTCGTGTTAGGGGCATTTACCATTGGTCGCAAGGAGCGTGTCGCGAGAAAAGATTATCCTCTGCTGATGGCCATCGCCTTCGTTGGGGTCACGATCTCAATCGCCGCACAATTTCTTGGTACCAAGCTGTCTACTGCCCACATGGGTGCATTGATTACCTCTGCATCCCCTGCCTTTATTGCCATTTTCGCAGTTTGGCTATTAAAGGAGCGCATCCATCTGAAGCAGGCAGCGGGTATTTTGTTAGCGACGATTGGTGTCATCATCGTCATCGGTGTTCCAGATCAAGCTGACGCCCAGTCTTCCCTGGCAGGCAACCTGATTTTGTTCGTAGCAGCGATTAGCTGGGGATTGTATACCGTTCTCAGCAAAAAGGCAACGCAGCGCTATTCGTCCCTGCTAGTCACTACCTACGTAGCATTGTTTGGCATCATCTTTACGAGTCCGCTCATGTTTTGGGAGTTGTCTGTCACGCCTGTCTCCTGGCAATTTGGTTGGGACATATGGGCAGGCGTCCTCTATATTGGGATGATTTCTACCGCAGGTGCTTTTTATTTGTGGAACAAAGGCTTCGAGCTGCTGCCCGCAGGGAGTGGGGCCGGATTCTTTTTTGTTCAGCCCATTGTCGGTGCATTTTTAGGCTGGCTGTTGCTACATGAACATTTGGGTGTTGGCTTTTTCGCTGGTGGCGCATTTATTTTCCTCGGTGTCGCCTTGTCCACTCTGCGTACACGTGAATCGGCCAAAAATAAACGTGAAACGACGGAGGAACATCCTCTCCCCCATTACAACGAGAAGCAAGGCTAAAAATCATGTATGCTTACATGCTACGAGGACTTCCCATTCGTTGGGAAGCCCTCGTTTTTTATGCTTATGGCCGAAAATATTGCCGGACGCTTCCTTTTTCGAAAGATAGCTCCACTTCAGCAAATGCGCCATTAATAAACGTGATTTGTGGCGGCATATGCCCACAATCTACATCGTAGAGAACAGGGACTTGCAGCTCACAAGCCAGCTCCTGATAGACATCTTCCACGGTGTAGCCGTCGACCGCCTGATTCGCTGGACTGCGCCCAAACATGATCCCCGCACAATGATCGAACCATCCGGCCAGCTTCATTTGTACCAAAGATCTGCGCTGATCAGTCGCAGATAGCTCACAGTTTTCCAAATACCAGATGATCGCTTCATTCCCGATCTGTTCTCTTTGAAACGTTTGCACGTCCCCATACGGTGTGCCGATCACATGCCGAAGGATATCGATACAGCCACCAAGTAGCCGTCCCTGCATGTTTACGTGGGGAGTAGTCTCTGTGGTTTTCCATACAGTCGGTTCCGTCAGGTGAAAGATATGCGGCGAAGGATTCGCATGCTGCCATTCCTTTTGATACATCGGGGAAGAGTACTGCAAAACCGACTCGCCCTTTTGCGTGGACAGAACCGTTTCCCACATGGCCGTCGTCTCATCCATATGTGCTCCACGCAAATCCACCAGATTCGTGCCATGGGCCGTAGCCATCCCCGTTTTTAATGTAATCGCAAACAACAGCACACTCACATCTGAATAGCCTAACACCCATTTTGGTTGCATGGACTGGAAATCAAGCTTGTCTAAAATCTCAATCAGCAGCTCGCCACCCCAGGGAGGGATGATGATATCGACGTCTTCATCTTGCATCAGGGCGTTGAATTCGGCTGCGCGATTTGTGGCAGGAGCTGACTTGGCTTTTTCCTGTGTCCAGACTGTATCTTTGCAAACAATGGAATACCCCCTGCTCTCCATACGACTACATGCCAGCCTGATCAATTCATGCAAATACTCTGGTACACCAGATGATGGCGCAGTTACCCCTATAGTAGCGCCGTTTTTTAACGATGGATACGTGATCATGCTTCTCCCTCCCGCTCACTATGTATGTTTTTGGATAATCATACCATGAAATAGAACAAAAAAAAGACGGCCTATAGCCGTCATCAAGGTATATAAAACGGGAGGGAAGTAGAGGAGTTCAAACGAACGTGTTTCCGGTTCGTGAATGATTACTTCTTGCTGGCGTCAGTCGTTGTAGACTGTCCAGTGGAACCACTGCTTTCGGTTCCCGCAGCACTAGGTGATCCAGTGCTGGTACCTGCATCAGAATTAGCATCTGTCGCAGGTGCTACCGTAGACGAACCTGTGTCCTTCGATGCATCAGAACTGCCCGTAGAAGCATCCGTTGTAGACTGATCTTGCGAAACCGAGCTATCGGTCGATTGTCCGCTATCAGAAGTGGAGGACCCCGGAGCGGTTTCGCTTGTCGTGCCCTCTGGTTGTGTCGCCGGTTCAGGAGTTCCTGTTGTGTTAGAGCAGGCAACCAAGCTGCCAGACAGGAGTAATGCGACAGTGGCAATGGAGAGCCATTTTTTGTTCATGTTCATTCCCCTTTCATTCCTTGGCTTCGTGACCTTCTCGCTGTCACACCTATATCGTAACGGTTAAAGATAACCATTCTGTAAGGAAAGTAGGAAAAAACGATGATCAAAATATGAAAAAAGTATGACCATGATCATTTTGATCGGATCATGATTTAGTTCTCCGGCTTAATCCTTGGAAGCCATATCGTAAAAGTACTGCCCTTCCCAGGCGTGCTATCCACTCTGCATTTGCCATCATGCAGCTCTACCAGCTCTTTTACAATGGCAAGTCCAAGCCCTGTCCCTTTATTGTTCTTGGAACGTCCCCGATCCACTTTGAAAAAACGTTCCCAGATGCGATCCAGATCATCTGCTGCAATTCCCATCCCTGTATCGATCACTTGAATCTGGACGTATTCCTCTTCCAGCGAAGCGCGCATGCGAATTTCACCCGCAGCCGTAAACTTGAGTGCATTCTTCACCAGATTTTTCAGAATTTGCGCGATCCGGTCCTTGTCGGCATAAATTCGCGGCAGCTCGTCCTCTACCTCTACCTCCAAGCGAAGCCCTTTTTCCTCTGCTTCTGGATGGAAGGAAAAAGCAACCCGATTCATGACATCTGCCACATCGACAGGGAACTTGGCCAGATTTACTTCATTGTTCTCCAGCTTCATCAAGTCCATCAGGTCATCCACCAAGCGGTTCACTTGCATCGTTTCGGTGTACATCACAGCGTAATACTTCTGCCGCGCCTCTTCTTCCTCTACCAAGCCGTCTTGCAACGCCTCGAGAAAACCTTGGATCGCGGTGAGAGGTGTACGCAATTCATGGGAGACATTCGCCAAAAAATCATTGCGCACTTGCTCTAGATGATGACGCTCCTGCTCTACCTTCTCCAGCTTCTGTGCCATCGTATTGATCGTTTGCGCCAAGTCGCTAATCTCATCAGACGTATCGACCTGGACGCGCTCTGCATAATTCCCGCGACCAATTTCAGCCGCTGTTCTCTCAATTGTTCGCAATGGGCGGGAGATTGACCATGACAAATACGAAACCATGATCGTAGAAAGAAGCACCCCAAATAATGTCGCCCACAGAATCGATTCGCGCATTTGACCAAAGGTTTTCTCAATTCCTTCAATCGGCGCATGCAAAATAATTCCGCCATAGACGTTTTCGCCCTCGCCCCACGGGACGGAGACCGACAACATCGGGTCATCCAGACCTTCGATTTGCAGCTCGGTTACCGCGCTTTTTCCGTTCAGCACGTTACCCGCGATGGAAACTGCCACGGACTTGCCCGTAAGCATCTCATCCTTCATCGAAGTCGCGACAATTTTTCCTTCCGTATCAAATAGCCAGATGCGAGTATCAAATGACTCGTCCAGCATCGCCAGCTTGTCCAAGAGCTTTTTGTTTACTTCATTGCTGTTATGAATAGCGGCATTTACTTTTTTGGCCATCCGCAAAAGCTCTTCTTCTTTCGCGTTGTAAATATACTCTTTCGTAAAAAAGGAGAGAACGATCCCTGTAATCCCCAACCCTACCAAAACGGTAGCCAAAAAGCTGACCAGCAGTCTGCGGTAGATACTTTTCGACATGCCTAGCATCAGTTATCCACCCCAAACTTGTAGCCGATCCCCCAAACCGTTTGAATGCATTCATAAGGGAGCTTGTCTAAACGCTGTCTGATCTTTTTAATATGAACATCGATCGTTCGAACATCGCCAAAATAATCAAAGCCCCACACTTGTTCCAGCAATTGCTCTCGTGACCAAACACTTCCCGGCGATTTGACGAGTTGAACAAGCAGATCAAACTCCTTCGGGCGAAAGCTCACTTTTTCCCCGGCAACGATCACTTCCCGTTTATCCAGATCGATCGTTAATTGATCAAAAACAAAAGTCCGAAGCACTGCCTCATCTTCTACTTTTGGCTTTGGCTGTAATCTGCGCATAATCGCACGGATACGTGCAACGATCTCACGTGGACTAAACGGCTTCGTTACGTAATCATCCGCTCCGAGCTCCAATCCGAGTACACGGTCAAACTCCTCATCCTTTGCCGTCAGCATAATAATCGGCGTATCCCACTTCTTGCGGATTTCCCGGCATGCTTCAAAGCCGTCCAACTGCGGCATCATCACATCGAGAATGACCACATCCGGCTGTTCCTTTTCCATCATCTCAAGAGCTTCTCGTCCATCTGTTGCTGCGATGAGCTCGATTTGTTGTTTTTCAAAATAAAGGCGAATAATTTCGCGTACGTTTGGATCGTCATCGGCAACCAAGACTTTCATCGTGGACATAGCCAATAACCTCCCTTCTTTCAAAACGACATAGAATGAAACATGCCGTTCAGACAATTTACGTTTTTCCATGGTAACATAGATCACCCGTGTTGTGGACGGATAGAAGTCCTATCGAGCTGGTAAAAGCAGGACAAAAATTGTTTGCGACAATAAAAAAGCGAGTGGACCTATAGCCCACCCGCTCATATTTTTCACTTCGTTTCTCTTACAATCGGGACACTGCGTGTGAGGCTAGCCCACAGCAACCCTAACAGTGCGCCTACAAAAGCTGGCACCAGCCAACCAATTCCTACTTTGTACAGTGGCAATTGTTCCAAGATTGGCGTCAGCGAGTCGATAGACAATCCAAGCTGGGAAGCACCATCCAACAGACTGATGACAGCCGTTGCCGTGATCGCGCCAACGTATACGGCACGATGTCCATTAAACATCCGATCACAAAACGTCAGCAGCATCAGCACGATCGCCAGCGGATAAATCGCCATTAAGACAGGCACAGAGAACGTAATCAGCTGCGTCAAGCCTACGTTTGCTACCGCAGCACTGAACACGCACAGGATCACAGCCATTTTCTTGTAGGAAATGCTAGGAATACGACTCGAGAAAAATTGACTGCACGCAGTGACGAGCCCAACTGAAGTAGTGAGGCAAGCAAGCGTAACAGCTGCTCCCAGCAAGAGCGAACCTAATGGACCGAACAGTTGGTGCACGACCCCGGTTAAAATTTGTCCACCATTTTCCGATTTCGCAAACGAAACACTCGTCGCGCCCAAATAGCTGAGAGCAAGATAGACAAGTCCAAGACCGGTAGCGGCGAGAATGGCTGCTTTGATCGTGGACCACATCACTTTTTTGCGGTCAATGATGCCTCTAGCCTGAACAGCCGTTGTTACTACCAGACCAAATACCATTGCAGCTAATGCATCCAGCGTCAGATAGCCTTCGACAAAACCCTTGAAGAACGCAGTATCCTGATACGCACCTGTCGGTTGTCCCACTTCACCCAAAGGAGAAATTAGTGATTTGACAAACATCAGACCAATGATGATCAAGAGAGCAGGTGTCAAAATTTTACCAATTCGATCCACCAGCTTGCTCGGGTTCAGACTCAACCAAAACGTGATGGCAAAATAGATGACGGTAGTCACAAAAAGCGGAACCCAACTGTCTTTCATGGATTCAGACAAATATGGCAGCACGCCCATTTCAAAGGTTACTGTACCTGTCCGCGGAATCGCCATGAATGGCCCAATCGACAGATAAACAATAAAGGTGAATACGACTGCAAACAGCGGATGCACTCTTGTTGCCAACGTTTGCAAGTTACCGCCAGCCAAGCCAACCGCGATGATGCCCAGTAAAGGCAGACCTACACCGGTAATCAAAAAGCCGACCATTGCGACCCAAACATTATCTCCTGCAGCTTGTCCCAGTGCAGGCGGGAAAATCATATTCCCTGCTCCAAAGAATAGGGCAAACAGCATCAAACCAATTGTAATTGTTTCTTTCGTAGAAAGTTCTTTCATATGAATCCTCTCAATATTATTTAATAAAATAAAATTTTCATTAGTATAACTTAAAATTTACTCACTATTCAACCTTTAATTTTTTAAAATTATTGAACTTTTGTTAAAAATGAAAGTTTTTACAGGTCAAATACCTCTTTTCTCTTGATCGCCCCCACTGCTTCCCATACGTACAGACAATAGATACTGCGCCATGGAGCCCACTTTTCCCCTAGCTTGCGAATGTCGTTTTCATTTGGCTTCGAGTTCATTCCATAGAGGTGAACAATTCCATTTCGCAAACCGATATCAGCAGCGGGCAACAAGTCTGGACGCCCCATCCCAAACATGAGCAGGCACTCTACCGTCCACCGTCCAATTCCTCGTAGTGAAGTGAGGTAAGTAATGATTTCCTCGTCCTTCATTGTCCATAGTCTTTCCAAATCTACCGTTTCATTCACAATGGCACGGGCAAAATCGATAATATACTCTGCTTTTCGCTGACTAAATTGCAGCGTACGCAAATCCTCCACAGTCAATCTCGCTACCGCATCAGGAGTCGGAAAAGCGATGATGCCCTTGCCGTTTGCGTTTTCTACTGGGTCGCCAGCCAGTGTAACCAGCCTCTCGGTCAAATTGGCTGCAAAGGTCAAATTGATCTGCTGCCCGATAATGGTCTTGACCATGCATTGAAACAAATCGGCATCCAGCATAAGACGAAGACCGCGAAACCGCTCAGTCAGGATGGCAAGTTCCTTTTCCTCCCTCATCTGCTCGTAAATAACGGGTAGATCCAAATCAACACTAAAAGTACGGCGGATCATTTTTTCTAGCAACTGCTGGTCTGTCGTGGACAAAATCGCCTCTGTCTCGTAGCGCAATGCGGGTTCTTCCAAGCTGCCCTCAAATTGCATATGGACCAGAACTGGCCGTAAGCCGATACGAAAGACGCGCTGTAGACTATTTTTTTCTTTATTCACACGTATCTGCGTATCTGGATGTGTCTCAAGACGCCGAAGCAACCGGTCAAAAGAATACGGGGGAGTAAGCGAAATACTCCAACAATTCACAAGACTCTCACCTTTCCAGATAAAATAAAAACCTCCGGAGAATCCTCCGAAGGTGTCAAGTATACTTCGCAAAACTTATTTCGTAAACATCCCTTTGAGAACAAATTTTACGTTTGCCGGACTTTCTGCCAAACGGCGCATGAAATATCCATACCAGTCGTTTCCGTACGGTACATAAACACGCATTTTATAGCCTTCGCGAGCCAAGTCAATTTGGGACTGTGTGCGAATACCATACAACATTTGGAATTCAAACTGTGTGCGCGGGATGTTGTGTTCCTTTTCCAGCTTTTTCACAAAATCAATAATGTTGTCATCATGAGTTGCCACAGCAGCGTACCCACCGTTCAACAGATGCTGCTTGATGATTTTTTTGTAGTTCTCATCTACATCTGGCTTGTTCGGGTAAGCGACTTCAGGAGATTCCTTGTAAGCTCCTTTTACGAGACGGAAGTTCACTTTTTTGTCCTTCAGGCTGTCGATATCGTCCGATGCTTTGTAGAGATACGCCTGAATTACGGTTCCTACGTTGTCGTACTCTTGTAGTAATTCGTTCAAAATCTCCATGGTCACGTGATTGTGTGCGTAGTCCTCCATGTCGATACGAACGAAAATGTTTCCGTTTTTCTTAGCCGAATCCAAAATGCGTCTCATGTTGTCCATGCAGAGCTCACGGCTGATATCCAGACCAAGCGAAGTCATTTTCAACGAAAGATTGCAATCGACACCGGATTGGTGGATCGCTTCCAGCGTTTTGATGCAATAGTCAGCAGACTCGTTTGCTTCCTCTACGCTGAATACGAATTCGCCCAGATGATCCAACGTGCACACAAGACCTTGCTGGTTCAGCTTGCGTACGGCGTTAATTGCCTCCGCAATGGTTTGACCGGATACAAAGCGACTCGCTCCAAAGCGCAGACCCCACTTTTTCGCGGCAGAATTTAAGGTTTTGTTTTTGGATAAAAATAGAAAGAAATCCTTCATAGCTTGTTCCATCGTTGACTGTCTCCTCCTCAACGTACTCTGTCCACTTCTACTAGCATGAATCGTGCCAACTTATTCTCGTAAGCGCTACCGTGATGTCTATACGACGCATTCAACACATATGTACATTGCGTGTCTATTCTTGTACACTTTTGATTAGATGTACAACAGGAACGATCCCTTTGCCTGTTAGTTTGGATAAGAGGTGACGATTTGAAACCGTTATTTTCGTTGGACAGTACGCTCTCTTCCTTTGCGATTCCGCTTCCACCCGATATTGTCAAAATACGCACAGGTGAAACTGTAGGTGAATGGGTTGATAAAGAACGAAAGGGCAAAGTAGTCATCGTCTCGCCTACAACCACGCTCGAACAATCTATCAGCCACATTCTCGCTGGTACAGGCATTTCTGATCTGCCGGCATT
Organism: Brevibacillus sp. MS2.2; assembly: GCF_013284345.1. Lineage (NCBI taxonomy): Bacteria > Bacillati > Bacillota > Bacilli > Caryophanales > Paenibacillaceae > Brevibacillus > Brevibacillus sp. MS2.2. Next base: position 5,572 of record NZ_JABSUZ010000030.1, on the reverse strand, counting down.
CATCATCGTGGATGAACAAGGGACTCCGACGGGAATGGTTGAGCCCTACCAGCTCATGACTGCCTTTGTCGTGTTGACCCAAAATCAGTCTGCCCTGCTCAGTACCTTGATGGATACGATGAGTGAGGCTGTCACGATTGTGGACTCCCGCAACGTTGTCCAACACTGGAATCGGGCAGCAGAAACGATTTATGAAATCGATCGCGAGCAAGTCGTCGGCACTTCTCTCGATGAGCACTTCGCGAGTGAATCAATCCGCCTGCTCGATGCGCTACGTCAAGGGACATCTGTACAACGTGTCTATCATATTCCTCGTCCTGATAGTCATGTACTCATTAATGCGGCACCGATTCGCCGCGAAGGTGAGATTATCGGCGCGATTTCTATTGAACAGGATATTACCGAATTGGTTCGTCTCAATGAAGAATTAGCACATACGACGGCTCATCTCCACAATTTGCAGCAAGAGATGAGTCGGTTTCAGGCAGCAGACGATCCTTTTTATGCGATCAAAGGGCATTCCGCCTCGATTCAATCCGCTATTGGTTCCGCAAAAAAAGTGGCGCAGACGGATGCGACTGTGCTGATTTACGGAGAAAGCGGCGTTGGGAAAGAGCTGTTTGCCAAAGCGATTCATCAGGCAAGTCGCCGACATGAAAAACCCTTTATTGCGATCAACTGCGGTGCCATTCCTGCTGCTCTGTTCGAAAGTGAGCTGTTTGGCTATCAAGGCGGTGCTTTTACCGGAGCTGAGAAAAAAGGCAAGCCTGGCAAGCTGGAGCTAGCGCATGGCGGGACACTTTTCCTCGATGAAATTGGGGAGCTGCCGCTAGAGTTGCAGGTCAAGCTGCTTCGCGCCTTACAGGAACGACAGTTTTACCGCGTAGGCGGAACAGAGCCGATCACCGTCAACACACGGATTGTAGCGGCGACCAACAGACAGCTAGAGCAAATGGTTGCAGACGGGCGTTTTCGCGAGGACTTGTATTATCGGCTGAACGTCTTTTCTCTGGAAATACCGCCGCTGCGCGAACGACGAGAAGATTTGCCAGAGCTCGTGCAAATTTTCATTCATGAGTATTCGGTCGCCCATGACCACTCCGTACCACGCATCTCTCCCGAGGTCATGCAAGCGTTGTTCGAGTACACTTGGCCGGGGAACATCCGACAGCTTCGCAACGTTATCGAACGTCTGTCGATCCTGCAAGAAAACGGCGTTATTTTGCCTGAGCATCTGCCGTCTGTCATACGCAGTCACACCGAACCCACATACGTCTCTGTACTGACACCGACTGGGGGAACGTATGCGCCGCCGACTCCGACACCGCCGACAATTATACGTCCTTCGATTGCGTCCCCTACTCCACCTGCAAACGAAAAAGAGCGCATTCTGGCAGCGTTGGAGCGCACCTACGGCAACAAAAAAGCAGCAGCCGAGCTGCTCGGCGTATCTCGTGGCACCCTTTACAATAAAATGAAGAAGTTCAATATAAACGAGGAGTCTTTCAAATGGGATTGATAACATGGTCCGATGATACGTATCAAATCCATTATGCTGGCGAAACGATTGTCCTTTTGCCAAAGGAATTCGCCTTGTTTCAATTTCTGTACACGTGGAAAAACCGGGCCTTTTCAAGAAGTGACCTGCTGGATCGCGTCTGGCCGCTGGAAGAGCCTACTGACCGTACTGTCGACGATCACATTTACCGTTTGCGGAAAAAACTGCAAAAGTGGTCACATCTGCTCACGATTGATACGGTCCGAGGAGTCGGCTATCGGCTTACGCTAAAAGAGCAGCAATCGCCTAGTCCATCGGCATTAAACAGTGATTTCTCCGAGAACATCCAGAAGATGCTAACCACCTACCACGGCATGGGGATGGGGGCAGCATTGCAGACACTCTATGCGAATCAGCAAGTTCTTGGCTTCCAGATGGACTCTTTTTATGCTACCTATTTGCGGTTTGTTGCCGGTGACTTCGGCTGGTTTGTCGAGGATAAAACTCCCCCCATTTCCGACAAGCTGTTTTATTTGTTCCATTTATACCATATGACAGAAATTGACTCGCAAAAAACATTAGACATTTTACAATGGGCTCTGAAAAACGCGAAAAGTATGCCTAAAAATTATCAGGATGAGATGCAAATCACCGCAATCAGTGTCTACGCCCAAGCCAAAGAATGGGAGCAAGCAAAAAAACAAATGCTTCCTGCCAGAGAGATTGTTGAGCGAGTCAATTCACCCGGCTTTCAACTCTTTTTTCAAGCGGAAGAAGCCCTCTTGTATCTGCTCATGGGTGAGGTTGACGAGGCTGAGAAAGTCATTCAACACTCTGAGGTGATCTTGCAAGAACTCCCTATGCAGCGTGAGCTCGGCAGCTTTACCATTACACGCGGTCTTTGTCTGTACCATCGACAGGAGCTTGCCAAGGCGCGCCGTTTGGTCGATGAAGGTCTGGAGGTCTTACGAAGCACCAAGTTCGTCCCCCATCTCATTTATGGCACACAAATGATCTTGTTGTTCTTGAAAGACTTCGGCTACGATCCAGAATGGGAGCGCAAATACCAGAAAATGTGGGCGAAATTATCCGAAGAGTACCAGTTCGACTACTTGCAGAAAAAGATTCTTGCCCTCATCTCATCAACTATCTGATATTCCTCTGACAAATCCCTTTTATCATCGAGGTAACAGATCGATGGAGGGATTTTTTTGTTAAAAGAAAATAGAACGTTTCGCACGCTGTTCATCTCTTACGGACTGTCTACGCTCGGCGATTGGTTTGATTTTATTGCGGTATCCATCCTGTTGGGGTTTGTGTGGAAGGTTGATCCGATGACGATGGCTCTCCTGCCCGTTGCCTATGCGGCTCCAAGCATCTTGCTCGGGCAGTTTGCCGGGGTGCTGGCAGACCGCGTGAATAAGGTACGTATGATCATGACGATGAATATCATTCAGGCTGCTCTCACTTTACTCCTGCTTGCCATGCCTACTCCGTTCTGGTTCCTGGTGGTCATTGCCCTGCGTTCAGGTGCCTCTGTCTTCAATGATCCAGCGCAACAGACCTTGACGCGCCAAATCGTACCTGAGAATCAATTGTTACAAGCCTCTGCCTTGAATGGAGCCGTATACCAGATGGGGAAATTGATCGGCCCACTTGCCGGAGGATTGGTAGCGGCCGTTTTTGCCCCTGCCATTTGTCTGATGATTAATGCTTCGACATTCCTTCTCTCTACTGGATTTCTGTTCATGATTCGTAAAGTGGAGCATACGTTGTCCCGTACATCCGTAGAAGAGCAGCCTCTTCCTTACCGTCAAGCATGGCAAGAGGGCTGGCGCATCTTTTTACAAAACCGTGTCCTGCTGCTCACCACGATCTTCGCAACCGTTACCTCGTTGGCGATTCAGTTGGCGGATACACAGTTTCCCGTGATCTTCCGTGAGAAACTCCCCGACAATCCGGAAATGCTCGGGTTTACAGTTAGTGTCATTGGACTAGGCGCACTAGCCACCGTCACCTGGCTACATCGCTTAAAAGAGATTCGTTCCTACGGTTGGGTGCTGGGCGGTGGCGTTTTGCTCATTGGAATTAGTTTTTCGTGGATTGGATTATTCCAGCCGGGTGATGGCATGTATTGGCTGCTAATTCCCGCTCTATTGGCTGGAGGCGGAACAGGTCTGACTTCGGTCGGTGCCAATTATCTGGTACAAAAAGAAAGCCCCCCGCAAGCACTGGGCCGCGTGAGGGGAATTATCGATTCATTGACGAGCGCCACTTTCATTATTGCTCCGTTGCTCGGTGGCGTCATTATGACCATCTGGGGTCCAAACACTGCTTTTTTATGGGTCGGAATGTTAATCGCTTCGATTGGCGCAGGTGCTGTCCTCTTACAACGATGGATTTGGGGGAAACCAACACAAGACGTGGCTATTGCTTCCGCTACGACTGGATCGGAACGAGTCGGATAATTTTATCGTCCCCTTCTCTCGGATTTCCACGACCATCGCGGTTGTTGGTTAACAAATAGAGTGAACCGTCTTTTCCTTCGATCACATCGCGCAATCGTCCGAACTCGTCTTGGAACAAAGTTGCAGCCTCCAATACTGTATCCGGTTGAGTAGCGTCTAAGCTAATTTTCTGAAGCTGCTTGCCCCTGAGGTTCGCTACGAGCAGTTGTCCTTTCCACGGCCCTTTGGATACAAACGTCATGCCAGAAGGAGCCCATGTCGTATCACCGCTTTGCAGGAGGGGGGTTTTCATCCCCTCTTTTTGCTGTTCACCAGAAATGACCGGCCAGCCGTAATTGGCCCCCGGCTCGATCCGATTGATCTCATCATGTGCAGTCTGGCCGTGCTCCGAGCTATAGAGTCTCCCTGTATCCGGATACCATGCGATGCCTTGCGAATTGCGATGTCCATAGCTGTATACAGGTGAGCCGGAAAAAGGATTGTCGGCAGGAATGGTTCCATCCAGATTGATGCGCAAAATTTTTCCGGCGAGACTTGCCCGATCTTGTGCAAGCTTCGGCTCGTGCGCATCGCCTGTCGTAATATAGAGACGCTGATCCGGACCGATTTTGATTCGCCCTCCGTTGTGGATCGAGCTTCCCGGGATTTTGTCGAGGAGTACCTTGTCAATCTGTGCTGAGTTGTTTGCTTCTCGTAGTCGCAGGACACGATTGAAAGTAGCCAGTCCCTCTTTGTAAGTATGGTAAATGTACAAGTAGTGGTTATTCGCAAAATCAGGATCGAGCACAAGGCCCAACAGCCCGCCTTCTCCCTCGCTTATAAACGGGGCAGGGAATGAGATGAGCGGCTCCGGCAGCAGCTTGCCTGACTGGATCACACGTATTCTGCCAGGCCGTTCTGTGAAAAAGAAGCGACCGTCCGAGGCTATATCCATCGCCCACGGCACATCTAATTGATCAGCCAATACCTCCATCCGATAGGGAAGAGACTGTTGAGCTGGCTGCGATTCTGTTGCAGGATTCGCCTCGCAGGCCACAACCGGTATACTCAGGATCAAGGTAAGCACACAAAGCATCCATTTTTTCCACATCTCACGTTTTCCTCCCTGCGTGATTTGTTCAGTAGGAACCAGGAAGCATTTTAGACAAATCTTCGCTAGTACACGCTTATGTCCTCTTTTCGCTTCGCAAAAATCTGCTTGGCCCTCCAGCAGTTGTGCCGGGGCCGAAGCCCGGTGACATGTTTTCCAGTCGCCTGTATCCTCTCTACGTTCGGGCGGTCTCCTTCCAAACATATCACCGTGCTTCCACAGCTAAGGTCGTCGTCCTGTTTTTAGATCTTTTTGCTTGGTTTGCCAAGAAGTCTTTTCCGTTTTTTCTGTAGCCGCGTAGGAAGAAGCGGATTTTCAGTCCAAGCGCCTCTGGAGCCCTACTCAGCGAAGGAATGTATGTCGGGGGTTTTCAGCCTCAACCTCTGAAAATTCATCCTCGAACCTCTACTTTTGAGGCGCTCCCGACATTCATTCCGTAGCGGACAGCCCCCGCCTCCGACAGGGCGTAGGCCGAAGCGTAGACTGGAAATCCGCTTCTTCCCCTCACTACACCCC